>NZ_JBPYCR010000039.1:0-33044 GCF_051846915.1 Virgibacillus sp. W0181 | reverse complement strand
CATTAATAATAAAATCAAAGTATTAAATCGAGTTGCATATGGCTACCAAAACTTTAATAACTTTAAAAATAGAATTATGCTTCATTTCAAGTTAAAAGCAATTGTAAACCAACAAAAAGAATCTGTTTATCCTGCCGCTTAAGCGGCAAGATTAACAGATCCCGAATCATTAATATTTTAGCGACCTTAATTCAGCCACCAACACTATTTGACAAAGAGCCTTTTAAAAATAGCTATTATGAAATTGATTCAGTTATATTGAAATTAATCAGACAACAGAGAACCGCGAATTTATCTAAAATATCGTGTAGTTAATGAAGATACATCAAGAGAAGAAGGGTTAGAGCTTACCTGTTTTGTTTCTAATAATTATTACACAGATACCCAAGTAGTTAATAGATGCTTTGTAATCTTCTTAATGCTAAGCTTCGTTAACTATTTGGATTCCCCCATTTAATTCTAGCTGTTATCCATAGAATTTGTCCTTTTTCAACATATTTTTTAAAAACATCATTTCTTAAAAGGTAATGATGTGACCGCTATGCTATAACTATTTATATATGAATAAAAGCTCCAATAGACTGGGGGTTATATTGGATCAAGTAGGACAGCCATAAGAACGGACAAATAAAAAGAGGTTAAAACAACAAATAGGAATAACAAACACTACATTACTTATTCAAATAAGAAATGTTTTAGCCTACTTCCTCCGTAATTGGAAGAACGACATGCTACTAAAAAATAAACTAATCGAAGACAATCGTTTTTATAAAGAAAAACCTTGATAAGGTGGATGTTCATTACCTTTTAGTATGTGGCGCTTTTAACATCTCCCTTTTATACATTGGTCTTTTTTAAAAATGTTCCGCTTGGCTTGTTTCTTCCAATATATCTGCCATATTATTTCACAAAGTTGCTATTATCAGCTTTTGTTATTCGGTGTTAATGTTCTCTATTGTACAAATAAAGGCGTTAACTTAACAAGCTTAAATATGCACGACCGGCTTATAGCCTACACCCCATAAGACGTTTATTAAAATTCGTCCCAACAATACAAACTTTTATAAGGACTCAGAGATCCAATTCATCATTCTTTAATTTACTAGAGACGTCTTTCACTAGATCTATAAAATTTTTAATTATTAAAGAATTATATTGTCTTTTAAAAGTTATAGCACTGTATTTAACTTGTATAGAGGGGTGATTAAGTTTTTTAATCTTAATTTGCTGGTATTTTACAAAATTATAGAACATAGGAATCTTAAGATATTTTGAAGGTAAGAAGGCTATCCCTAAGTTTTTGCTAACCATTTGAATCGTCGACATAAAATCTGTACCTAGATATATAATGTTAGGGGAAAACCCTTTTGATTGACAGTACTCTATTATTTGATCTGATGTTCCGTATCCAATTGTAGTGGTAGTAAGTATCAACTTTTCATCCCGAAAATCTTTTAAATCCAAATTCACTTTATTAGTTAAGGGATGTAATGATGGGAAAACAGCTAATAATTCATCTTCGTATAAAGGAAATATATCAAATTTTTCTGTTTCATAAACAACAGGTATAATACCTACATCAATTCTCTGTTCTTTTAATTCATTAAATATATATGAAGAAGAACCTTCTATTGACTTTACTAGAACTTCGGGAGTTAACTCCTGCACTTTTTTTAATACATCAGGTAATAAAATGCGACTAGCTGTTATTGCGCAACCAATTTTTATAACGCCCTTAACTCCTTGTTCGTAATCTGTTATTTCATGTTTTATATCACTTGCAAATGTAAGTAATTCCTGGGTTTTTTCATAGAATATTTCCCCCGTTTTTGTTAGTTTAAGGTACTTACTTGAACGATCAAAAAGAGTTATATTTAATTCTTCTTCTAACCTTTTTATTAACATGCTCAAAGGTGGCTGTGTCATATTAAGTATAGATGCGGCTCTCGTCATGGTTCCTGCTTCAACTATAGTAACAAAACAACGGAGTTTGTAGAGATCCAATTTTATTCCTCCTCGTATATTATTAATAACTAGTTTCTTAAATCGTTGTACCTTTCAAGGTACAATGTATTTAATCAGATAGAGGTTGTCGTCTTCCTCATTGAAGCTAAGTCTTCGTTGTATAGACTGACACCTCTTTCTTTATAGAACTATTCGAATGAGCTTGATGGCACACTTGTTGTCGTATATCCAACGAGGTTGGATATCTATAGAGACAAGGGGTTTCCTCCCATCTGATAAATAATGAATTAGGTGGTGTGTTTGACGTTTATTGATATTGGTAAACGTCATCATGAAGCTGGTTTGATTAATGATAAAGGAGATCATATAGGGAAAGCCGTTCGCTTCGCGAACTCCAAAGCAGGGAGCGAGAAATTACTACAATTTATCAACCAATACAAACTAACATCGGATCACTCAATTGTAGGGCTTGAGGCCACTGGACATTACTGGTTATCTGTTTTTTCATACCTTCACAAACTTGGGTTTAAAACAACGATCTTTAATCCTTTATAATCGGATACCTTACGACATTTTTATAACCGTAAAACCAAAACAGATGTAAGTGACGCCTATCTAATTGCAAAAGTTATTGATTCCCCCCCGATGAAAAGCTTTTACTTGAAGAAGATTTACTCCAATGAAGGCATCTTCAACGTCTGCGTTTATCTTTTGTAGTCCAATGTTCCGATTTAAAACGAAAAGTAATCTCATTAGTAGACCAAGTTTTCCTAGAATGTGAACAAATCTTTTCTGATGTCTTTGGTATGTCTTCGACAGAAGTGTTGTTACATTCTCCTCTGCCCGAAGGTTTACTTAACATCGATACCAACAAGCTGGCTGTTTTATTAAACCAAGTAAGTAAAGGACGTTACGGAGAAGCAAGGGATCTGACAAAAGCCAATCAACTTCAAGACAGTGCCTGTGATTCATTTGGCATCACCGATGGTTTAGATGCGTTCAAGTTACAAATCAAACTTCTGCTGGAGCAAATTAAGCTTATTGAAGATCACTTGAAAAAGCCATGATTGAAATATCTAATCGCCAAAAGTATTTTCTTACAACGATTACTGGTATTAGCGATGTCACGGCGTGTGTCATATTAGGCTAAATCGGATCCATTAGTCGATTTAGCGTCCTGAACAACTTGTTGCCTTCGCTGGTTTGGATGCTTCCGTTCATCAATCTGGTGATTTTAACAGTAATAGAACGCGACTATCCAAACGTGGTTCATCTTACTTAAGGCGTGCTATTGTGGCAAGCTGCTTTTGTCGCTAGATATCATGATCCTGCGCTTTCATTGCACTATCAAAAACTACGTAAACGTGGTAAAGCCCGCGGTACAGCAGTTGGTGCTGTTGCAGTTAATTAAATAATTGAAAGGCTTTTTTCGTATGCCTAATTTTAAATATCAATACTTTCAAAGAACAGTTTAAATTAATCTAATTTGTTTCTTGACTTTTTATAGCTGGTCTATATTTATAAACAGAAATTCACCAAATTATGCATATATCCAAACTAACAAATCGTTAGGTGTAACAAGATATGCTTGGCTCCATACAACTCTTTTTCACATGCCTTTTACGCAATAAGTATAACACATAATACAAATTTATATTGATAATAATTAGTGAAGTTAGGACATCTTGAGAGGTAGTGAATTCTGTTTAATAAAATGTTGTTTGATATACACACCCTTTTGAAGGTCTAGGATTAAATATTCCATCATCAATGTTGATTAACGTTACCAAGAGAGGTTAGATTTTGTCACGGTTGTTGCTAGCCAATTCTTTTTAAGAGATAAAGGTCGATATTGTTATGTTACTATCCAAAAGAAGTTATCACACTTAAAGAAACCAGATACACTCACAAAAAAGTGACATCTATATAAATTATATATATATTCAATACAAAGAATATATTTGATATATACATAATTTGCTGTTAATTTAATTGTAACAAACTTTTTCAACAGCATGTAAGCGCTTGCTATTATGACATATAAAGGGAGGTATATTTTCGAAACAGAACGGATATGAAATGTTTTATAGAATCTAAGAAGTTAAACACTTGAA
This sequence comes from Virgibacillus sp. W0181, assembly GCF_051846915.1. Classification (NCBI taxonomy): domain Bacteria; kingdom Bacillati; phylum Bacillota; class Bacilli; order Caryophanales; family Bacillaceae; genus Virgibacillus; species Virgibacillus sp. W0181. The sequence goes on along the minus strand of NZ_JBPYCR010000039.1, from coordinate 28,965 downwards.
AGGGGGAAGGGAAATTATGATATTAAGCTATAAAAAGGTAGGTATAGTAATTTTATTCACTTGTTTTATTTTATTGATGGGGGCATGTAATAATGACGTAAACGGGTCTAACGATTCAAATACTGATGCTAATAATAATGCAGAATATAGTAAAGATAGTCCTATAGTTTTAAAATATAATGAACAAAATCCAGCAGGTAATCCTAATGCAATTTTAGCAGAAGATTTTAGTGAGTTAGTGGAGGAAAAGACAGAAGGAAGAGTACAGATAGACGTATATTTAGGAGGAAGCGCAGCGGATTATGGAATAGAACCTGTTATATCAGGATTAGTTGATTTTAACCAGATGACACCTGGTAATGTCTCAGATTTAGCTCCATCTTTTTCAGTATTAGATGCTCCTTATCTTTTTGAAGATATGGATCACTTTTTAGAAGCGGTTGACCCTGAATCAGAAATAATGGAAAAACTGAATGAAAAATTATCTTTGGAAGGGGTGAGAGCAATTGCGGTAGCTCCTTCAGGTAAAAGGCATCTAACAACAACAGATAAACCTGTAAAAAGATTAGATGATATGAAAGGATTAAAAATTAGAGTAGTTCCTTCAGATATTTATTCAGACACTATGAAATCTCTTGGTGCTGCCCCGTCAGCTATGCCGTTTTCAGAAGTATCAACATCATTAACTACGGGAATTATTGATGGTCAAGAGAATCCATTCTCTCAGATAGTTCCAAACGGTTTGCAAGAAATTCAAGATTATATAATGTTAACCGGCCATATATTTTCTTCTGGTGCCATATTTATGAATAATGACCAATTCGAAAAATTAACAGAACAAGATCAAACACTTTTATTAGAGGCTGGAAGAGAAGCTGCAGAAAAGAAAGTTAAACTAATGGAAGAGAAAGAAACTGAATGGATAAAAAAGGCTGAGGAAGAAGCAACAATTATAGGTGAAAAAGACGGATTAGATTTAGAGGAATTTAAGGAAGCAGCGAAAGAAGTGCACGAGAAATATCAAGGTGAGTGGGGAGAGGTATACAATAAAATATTAGAATTAAGGTAAAATATAGGGCAATTGCCCTGTATTTTACCTTAATTATGAAGGTTTAAAGGTTTGGTTTATAGGAGGGTGATAAAATATGTATAAGCTTTTCACAAGAATAGATAAAGTTTTAATGTTTTCTGGAATATGTGCTCTAGCAATGATCGCAATAAGTGTTTTGTTACAAATTATCTTTAGATACATTTTTAATTCTCCTTTAATGTGGCCAGAAGAAGCGGCACAGTTATTGTTAATAAGTTTATTGTTTATCGCTGCCCCTATCGTAGAAAGAAGAAATGAACATGTGAGTATGGATATCATACCCAATTTATTTCCTAAAGCAAAACGCTTTATTTATTTAATATACAAAGTTTTTTCAATAGTTTTTGTGTTTGTATTGTTAATCAGTTCAATCATAATGTTTTATGGGGTTAGAAATATTACCACTAATGCTGCGAGTATTCCTCTCAACTGGATATATACAATTATGATTATAAGTACAGTAGTATGGATTCTAATATTATTTTATAGTTTACTTGAAAAGAAAAATTATTAAAATGATTACATTTTTCTTGAGGTAGGGGGATAGTATATGATTTTGATGGTAATAATATTATTTTTGTTATTTTTATTTTTGGGCGTACCACTTTATATAGCTCTAGGGGCACCAGCAATTCTTTATTTCGTTCTAAATGATATTCCTCTAAATATGATTTCTTATACGATTTTCACAGCTAATAACAGCTTTACATTAATAGCAGTCCCCATGTTTATTTTAATGGGGATTTTAATTAATAATTTAGGTGGAACGAGCAGAATATATCATTTTACTAAGGTTCTTTTGAGAAATAGACCTGGATATTCTGCTAAACTAAATGTGATTTTAAGTTTAATTTTTTCAGGAATGTCTGGAGCAGCTCTAGCAGATGTAGCAGGACTTGGTAAAATACAGGTAAAAGCGATGGAAGAAGAGGGATTTACCAGAGAATATTCATCTGCTTTAGCAGTATCTACAGCGACTGTTGGCCCTATATTCCCACCAAGTATACCTTTAATTATTTATGCTATGGTAGCCCAAGTTTCAGCTATAAAAGCATTGTTAGCAGGAATGCTACCCGCTATTATGATTGCTGGTTTTATGTTTATTTTTGTTTTAATAACTATTCCAGCACAATTAAAGGGAAAATACAGTGAAAATATAGTTGTTAACACTATAAAAAAAGGAGAATTACCAAGAGCCACGTTGAAAGCCCTACCTTTTTTACTGGCTGCCCCCATTGTCATAGGAGGTATGTTGTTTGGTATCTTTAGCCCGAGCGAAGCGGGGGTCGTAGGAGTTCTTTATTTAATCGTGGTCTCTATATTTCAAGGAGAATTTAGGTTGCAAAATTTTTTAAATGGATTAAAGGAAACTGTGGTTAATTCAGCGGCTATCATATTAATAGTAAGTTCAGGAGCACTGATAACTAAAGCTCTTGTATTAGAGAGGTTGCCAGAGACAGCTACTGATTTTATTTTAAATTTAACTACAGACCCTATATTAATTATTATAACTATTAACATCTTACTATTAACATTAGGAATGTTTATGGAAACCATATCCTCCCTTATATTAGTAACTCCTATACTTCTTCCAATAGCAGCTGAAATAGGATTAGATCCTGTTCACTTAGGAGTAATTGTAGTTTTAAATTTAATGATTGGGATGATTACTCCTCCGTTTGGAATATCCTTATTTACAATATCTAAAGTTACAAATGTGTCTTTGTGGGGTGTGTTTAAATCTTTAATACCGCAGTATATTCCTTTGGTAGTATCATTGTTATTAGTATCGTTTATACCCTTTTTAAGTCTTTGGATTCCAAATCTATTTTTATAAAAATTAGAGGAGAGATAAAATGAAGGTACTGAAAAATGTAAATATCATAGACTTTTTTAACAAACAATTGCTTACTGATAAAGTTATTATAATAGATAATGATAGGATACAGGCGATACACAATGTGGAACAGAAAGAATTTATACTAAACAAAGCAGAAGTATACGATTTAAAAGGAAAGTATGTAATTCCTGGTATTATAAACTTACATCAACATTATATATTTAAAAGAGGTTACGGGCCTATCAGAGATCAATTAACACTGCCCGTGCCCGTCTTAGCCATAAGAGCCTTAAAAAATGCGCTAGCCGAATTTAAACAAGGAATTACAACAACCAGGGTTCTGGGTTCCTTTAACGATATTGATCGATCTTTAAAGTATCTTTTTAAATACAAATATATCATAGGTCCTGATCTTTTTATTTCAGGAGGTGCCTTAGTGACATCAGGATCGCATTCTTCTCAAATGGCACAAAGAGTAGATGGGATTGAGGAAATTAGAAAAGCTAGTCGTAAAAAGACTTTATATGCAGATTGGATTAAGACTTTCGCTAGCTATGATCCTATAGAACCTTTAAGTGGGAATAAAGAATATTCCCGTCCTGAGATTAGTATGGAGGAAATAAAGGTTATGTGTGAAGAAGCACATAATGCAGGGAAAAAAGTAGCAGCTCATGCTATAGGGAGTGAATCTATAAATAATGCTGTTGAAGCGGGAGTAGATACTATTGAACATGGAATTTATTTAACTAAAGAGATTGCTTCAAAAATGAAACAAAAAGAGATTACTTTAGTACCTACTATAAGTGCTTACTATGAGAATATTAATCCCAACTACAATAGAGGAGATAGGTGGATAAGTCTTCACAAACCTTTAGTAGATGCTCATAAAGAGAGCATTAATATAGCTGCTTCAATGGGTTTAGAAATGGCTCTGGGTTTAGACAGTTTAGGAAAAATTGAACAAGAAATCGAGTTTATAAAAGAATTAGCTGATTACGACGAATACGATGTTTTAAAGTTTTGTACTTATAATGGAGCTAAAGTTTTAGGAATAAATGAAGATTATGGATCAATAGAGGAAGGAAAAATAGCGGATATATTAATTCTAAATCAGAATCCGTTAGATAATATACAAGGTATAAGAGATATTCACAAAATTATTAAAGACGGGGAAATATTAGATGTTGATGATATAAAAATCAAAACTGATTTTGAATCTGCTTCTTACAATTCAATGATTCCTGAATTATTAAAGTGATTTACCCTACTTAGGAGGTATGAACTTGGATATTGGAAATAGAATAATTACAGATGTTAAAAGACCTAACAAAGAAGTTGTTAATCAATTTAAAAACGTTCCAGTCTCTAATATTTCTGATGCTATGGGGAGAATGTATAGTCTTAGCTCCAGAATCAAACCATTTAATTCTAGTTACTTATTGGGAACGGCTATAACAGTAAAAAGCAGAACGGCAGATAATCTATTATTTCAAAAAGCATTAGATTTAGCTAAACCAGGCGATATCATTATAGTTGATACTCAAGGTGACACTATAAACGCAGTAGCGGGAGAAATTATGGTGGAATATGCGAAAAGGAAAAGATTAGCAGGGTTTCTAATAGATGGCGCAATTAGAGATGCTAAAAAAATTAGAGAATCGTCTTTTCCTGTTTTTGCTAGTGGAATATCTGCCAATGGACCCTATAAAAGTGGTCCTGGAGAAATAAACATACCTATATCATGTGGAGGAATTGTGATTAATCCTGGAGACATAATAGTCGGGGATGAAGATGGAGTAGTAGCAATAACACCAAAATTTGTTGACTGCATACTGAAAAAAATAAATGCCATCGCAAAAGAAGAGAAAAAAAAACTGAAGGATATAGAATTGGGAGTTAGTAACCGAGAATGGGTGAATGATCTGCTTATAGAAAGGGGATATGATATATCTCACTAAAAAACCATATTGAAAAATTATGAGTGCTGAGGGAAGATTGAGCAAAAGAATTCGGTAGAATAACACAGTTCTTATAAAAGATACGAACAAGTGAGCTTTTCGGACAGATTGAGCCACTGTTTGTGGAGAATAGAGGCATTTATGCGAAAGAGAGAAGCCACTGGAATCAAACATTCCAATGGCTTCTATTATTATGGTTTTTGAAAACCCCTGGCTATGCCGGGGGTTCCGGAGAGCTTCTAGCGTGGGGTCAAAAAAAGCCTCTCTTCATGGTAAGATAAGGTTGGTTTCCCGACCACCAAATCTCGCCATAGAAGGAGGCGTGTCCAATAAAGGACAAGAATAGTTTAGCACATACACAGTGGAGATGTAAGTATCATCTTGTATTTGCACCAAAATATAGAAGACATATTATATATGGAAAATATAAAAAAGTATAGGAGAAATAATAAGAGAAATTTGCGAGAGAAAAAATGTAGAATTACAGAAGCAAATGCTTGTAAATGCCATATTCATATGCTGGTTAGTATCCCTCCAAAGTTAAGTGTAGCTCAATTTATGGGGTATTTAAAAAGGGGTGAGTAGTTTTGATTTTGATCGCTAATTTAAGGTAGATCGGTAATCGCGAATTTTGGTGCCGAGGCTACTTTGTAAATACGGTGGGAAGAAATAAAAATCAACTCTTTTTCTGAAATGCTTATGATAAGTATATTTGAGACAATTTCAAAGGTTGACAACATACCCCGTTGGGTATAGAATAGATTGTGAAAGTTAGTTGATAAACCTAAGAAATTGAGTTTAGTTATTTAAACTGGGATTACCCAGATAAGCGTTTTAGTGTAAATCATGTAATAAAGCTCTATTATGTAGATTTTCATTAATTAACTTTGCAAAAATCTTCACAAGAAAACTGTACCTTTCTGGTATTTTATAAAAGGAGGTTAATTCATTGGAATATGATGATCAAATGAAGAACAGAGTGAAACGTATTGAAGGTCAGTTGAGAGGAATATTAAGAATGATGGAAGAAAATAAGGATTGTAAAGAAGTAATTACTCAGCTATCTGCAGCAAGGACTGGAATTGACCGGACAATGGGAGTACTAGTTAGCTCCAATTTAATTGAATGTGTTCAAGAAGCAAATGCTGCAGGGAATGAAAATACGGAAGCATTAGTTAAAGAAGCAGTAAATTTATTAGTTAAAAGTCGTTAGAAAAAAAGGGTTGACATCCCTTTTTATTTTCGGTAAACTTAATACCCATAGGGGTAATGGTATATGAATAAATGTTAAAACTAGGAGGAAGATGAATGTCAGCTAATAAAAAAACAACGATTGTCTTATTTAGTGGAGACTATGATAAAGCAATGGCAGCTTATATTATTGCCAATGGAGCGGCAGCCTATGATCATGAGGTGACGATATTTCATACGTTCTGGGGATTGAATGCACTTCGAAAAGAAGAGCATGTTGCCGTGAAAAAAGGCTTCATGGAAAAGATGTTCGGGAAAATGATGCCTCGTGGGGCAGAGAAAATGGGACTATCTAAGATGAACTTCGCAGGTTTTGGACCAAAAATGATAAAAGATATTATTAAAAAGCATAATGCGGTGCCTCTTCCTGATTTAATAACGATGGCCCAGGAGCAGGATATTAAGTTAGTAGCCTGTACCATGACGATGGATCTTTTAGGGCTTCAACAAGAAGAGTTACTGGATAACATTGAATATGCAGGAGTGGGAGCATATTTAGGGGATGCGCAGGATGGAAATGTAAATTTATTTATTTAATTTTTTTTACTTTAATATATACCCCATACCGTATAAAGGAGAATGCTAGATGAGTCAAATAAAGGTTGATGAGATTTTAGATGCAAAAGGTTTGGCATGTCCAATGCCTATCGTAAGAACAAAAAAAGCAGTAGATACGCTAGAAGCAGGACAAGTTCTTGAGGTGCGAGCGACTGATCCCGGTTCGGAGGCAGATATAAAAGCTTGGTCGGAAAATGCTGGTCATCAATTTTTGGGTACGTTAAGGAAAGGAGAAGTATTCAAACATTTTTTAAGAAAAGCTACAACGTCTGAGACAGGTGAAAAAACTCACCCACATGTTTTAACTAATGATGAACTGGAAGAAAAACTGAAAAAGGATAATAAGTTAACTATTATTGATGTGAGAGAAGCAGCAGAATATGCATTCAGTCACATTCCAAGTACCTTGAATATTCCATTTGGGAGCTTGGAGCAATATACAAATGACTTCAATAAAGAGGATGAAATTTATCTCTTATGTAGAACTGGAAATAGAAGTGATTTTGCTGCTCGGAAACTAACGGAATTAGGGTTTAAAAATGTTTATAATGTTGTGCCTGGAATGAGTGGATGGACCGGAAAAACGGAAAGCGTAAATAGTTAAGGAGGAGAATAAAATTGACAATAAAAGCGATGACTGCGGGAGAGATAGCAAAAAAGATTATTAACAAAGAGTCGTTATTCATTTTAGATGTTCGAAATGAAGATGCTTTTTCAGATTGGAAGATCGAAGGGGAAAATGTGGTCCATTTAAACGTTCCTTACTTTGAAATGTTAGATGGTGTCGAAGAAATCTTAGATAAGCTTCCCACGGACAAACCTATTTTAGTTGCTTGTGCAAAAGAAGGTTCTGCCATCATGATTGCCGAAATGCTAGCGGAACAAGGGTTAGAAGTTTCCTATCTAATAGGTGGAATGAAATCTTGGAGTGAACATTTAGAGCCGATTAAAATTGGAAGTTTAAAGAATGGAGGGGAAATATACCAATTTGTGCGAATTGGTAAAGGCTGCTTATCGTATATGATTTTATCGGACGGAGAAGCGGCAATTATTGACCCAACACGCATGACTGATGTATTCCTTCATTTTGCAAAAGAAAAAGGCGTAACAATCAAGCATGTGCTTGATACACATTTACACGCTGATCACATTTCTGGTGGAAGACAAATTGCGGGAGCTACACAAGCGACGTATTGGTTGCCACCAAAAGATGCTGAAGAAGTGACGTTTGAATACGCTCCTTTAGAAGGTGGAAATGTCGTCACCATTGGAAACACAAAGATTGATATAAACGCGCTCTATTCACCGGGGCATACGATTGGTTCCACGTCTTTTATTGTTGACGATGCCTATCTATTAACAGGGGATATTTTATTTATTGATTCCATTGGTCGTCCGGATTTAGCCGGAGAAGCGGAAAATTGGGTAGCTGATCTAAGAGAAACTTTATATTCTCGTTACCGTGATCTGTCAGAGGAGCTCATAGTTTTGCCTGCACACTTTATGATTATAGAGGAACTTAATGATGATGGCTCTGTTGCTGAAAAACTCGGAACATTGTTTAGAAAGAATCATGGTTTGAATATTGAGAGTGATGCAGACTTTAAGCAAGTAGTGACTGAAAACTTACCGCCACAGCCAAATGCATTTCAAGATATTCGCCAAATGAATATGGGGAAAATAGATCTAGATGAGGAAAAACAAAGCGAAGTGGAAATAGGGCCAAATCGTTGTGCGATTCGATAAGCAGAAGAAGCTTGTGGAGTAATGAAATAAAATTACAGGAGGAATATGAAAATGGAAGTAAAAAAATATTTAGATGCAACAGGACTTGCATGTCCAATGCCGTTGGTTAGAACGAGAAAGGCGATCGCAGATATAAACGCTGGTGAAATTTTAGAAGTGCATACAACAGACGCAGGTTCAAAAAGCGATTTGACGGCTTGGGTAAAATCCGGAGGACATGAGTTGCTAAAAGAGAATGAAGAAGATGGCGTGATGAAATTTTGGATTAAAAAAGCATAAGTGCGTGTTCAAAGGGAGATCAAAGCGATTTTTAACGATCTTTTTGAACAACTTCATAAAATAGAATAGTTGTTTGGAACACATTAAAGTGGCTAGCTGAAACGGGTGTATGCCCTGAATTGCTAGCCCTTTTTTCAAAAGGAGGTGCGAATATAATGGAGTTTTGGCTTATTGTTTTGATTTTTTTCATTGGTTTTATTGGTTCTTATATTTCAGGAATGGTAGGAATCGGTGGCTCGATTATAAAATATCCGATGCTTTTATATATTCCACCTCTATTCGGTTTTGCAGCATTTACGGCACACGAAGTTTCCGGAATTAGTGCGGTGCAAGTGTTTTTTGCCACAATTGGCGGAGTCTGGGCATACCGAAAAGGTGGATATTTAAATAAAGTATTAATTACGTACATGGGGACAAGTATCTTGATTGGAAGTTTTATTGGTGGATACGGTTCAAAAATGCTAACAGAGGGAAGTATAAATTTAGTGTATGGTATTTTAGCACTAATTGCGGCGATCATGATGTTTATTCCCAAAAAAGGAGTAGATAATATTCCGCTTGATCAAGTGAAATTTAATAAATTTTTGGCAGTGGTATTTGCATTAATCGTCGGTGTTGGTGCAGGAATTGTTGGAGCTGCTGGAGCATTTCTTCTCGTTCCGATTATGTTGGTGGTGCTTAAAATCCCAACACGAATGACAATTGCTTCATCACTGGCAATTACGTTCATATCTTCTATTGGTACAACAATTGGGAAAGTAACAACAGGTCAAGTTGATTATTTTCCCGCTATAATTATGATTGTCGCAAGTCTTATCGCTGCGCCCTTAGGAGCAAAGGCCGGGAAAAAGATGAACACAAAAGCTTTACAAATTATTTTAGCTGTGCTAATTGCAACAACGGCCATAAAAGTGTGGTTGGATATTTTATAACACTGAATGGGTTTTTCCAGTTTTGAAAAAGTGAACAAAGCTCATGTGTTTTTAGAGCAATTATGATTAGAAAACAAATATAGTAAATACAATTAGGAGTTGATTAAATGTTTCACTATACGGTTGAAACGAATAAAACAATAGAAGATACGATTACATCGCTCGAAGAAAACTTAAGAAAAGATAAGTTCGGCGTACTCTGGCAATTTGATATTAAAGAAACATTGAAAGAAAAGGGAGTTGATTTTGATCAACCATATCATGTACTAGAGGTATGCAATCCACACGAAGCAAAGCATGTTTTATCACAAGATCCAATGGTAGGTTATTTCCTTCCTTGCAAAATGGTTGTTTATCAAGATGGAAATAAAACAAAAATAGGAATGCCAAGACCAACAGCATTAATGGAAATGATTCCTAATGAATCGGTTCAAAAAACGGCAAAAGATATTGAAAAACGACTGATCTATTGTATCGATAATAGTATTTCCTAGTTAAAAAACGGAAGCATAAGTTGCACAAGCAATTTAGAAAATATTTCATATAAGATAATGAAAATTAATTAATGCATAGGATCGAAATTAAATAAAAATAACTACAAAAAGGTGCTGGTAATGATTATTTTACCGCACCTTTTCTTAAAAAAAGTAAGTAAGTGTAAAAATTTGTTCTTAACTGTCTAGGACAAATGTTTCCGGTGGGACGAGCATTCACGCGCAGTCCCAGAATGTGGCGTTCTAGGCCTGCCCGCGCCCAGCCCCTCAAGGTCTTAAGCAATAACTCTTCGTGACAAAGTCCGCCACTACGATTTCTCGCTTAAGCTATGCCTGAGACTTACCAGAGCGCTTAGGCGTATCGAGAGCAACAAATTCATTTTTGATGGGCCGTTTTCCGACCCCCAGGAAATCTCCTGCTGTTAAAACTCCATAATGCCTTGTATTATTTTCTCAAAATACTTGTCTTACCACAAACCACTCATCTTTACTATTTTAAAACAATGACGTCTTGACATGAAACAATTATAAGTTCACTTTGCATATGCTGGCATTTAAAGTAATTAATTTAAAAAGAATCTATTGAACCGGGCAATTAGACCTATTTTTCAATACTTAACCTGGACTTAACCTTTGTTTGTTATTATTCTCGTAAATATTTTTTTAAAAGACAAATTTCTGCAATTTTTCAACTATTATATTTATACATAAATAATAGCATGAGGGGATGAGAGGGTTTGAATAATCATTTTTTTAATAAATTAACTTCTATTTTATTAATATTTTTATTGATTTTTGTGGATGCAGCTCCGCTTCTGTCTGCTGTACAAGCTTCAGCTGAGGAGGGGCAAAATTCTCCGTGGCCTGCAGATGCAAAGGTTGAACTCGTTGAAGCCGGGGAAACGAACCTGACGGTGAAGTGGCCGGCAGCAGAAGATGGTGTAAACTTACTTTCTTACAGAGTAACTGCTCTTGATGAGAGCGGGGAAGTTGTGGCAGAAGAAACGCTTTTTGAAGAAGAAAACCTGGTAAGAGAAGCAGTATTAACGGATCTTATCCCAAGAACAAATTATACAATTGAAGTGGTAATTATCGATTACAATGAATCACATGTCGGTCCTCCTTTAATCAAACAAAATATACAAACTTTAGCCGACAATGAGGCGCCAGTTTGGCCAGAAAATGCTGCATTAGACGTTACAGAGACAGGACAAGATTTCATTGTAGCTTCTTGGCCTGATGCGGAAGATAATGCTGGAATTGCAGCGTATGAATGGGAAGTTAGTCAAGAAGGTACAATCGTAGATAGTGGAGAGGTAACTGATACGAATGTGAGAGTTGAGAATCTACAAGCAGGAGCATCGTATACATTCCAAGTTGTTGCTAAAGACAGCAGTAGGAACCTTTCTGATGCATTAAAGAATGAAGGAATCAAAACCGCAGCTGTTCCTGGTGTACCCGAATGGCCTAGTGATGCGGAAATTATAGTGGCGGACGTAGGACCAGATTTCATTAATATACAGTGGCCAGACTTGGAATGGATTGATGGTCATAAAGATTTTCATTGGGAGCTTTTACAGGATGGGGTGAAAATTAAAGACGGTACGGCGAATTATGTTGTTTTTGGATCAGATGCCAAAGGTGGTACAACGATTGAGCAACTGGATCCAAGAACTACTTATACTTTTCGCGTCATTGCCGAAGATCATTCTGGAGGAGAGTCCAGAGCTCTTGAGGGGTCTGTTACCACTGCACATTACCCACCTAAATGGCCCAGTAATAGCGAATTAATTATTGATGACAAAGGAAGCAATTTCATCGAAGTGAGTTGGCCAGAGGTAGAAAACTCCGATAATAATACCGACAACCTGAAATATGAACTTAACATACGCACGGAATACAATTCGCAAAAAACAATCGTCCTACCTGCCGAGGAACAAAGCTATCGGTTTGAAGGGCTAGCTTGGAATACAAAATATACAATACAGGTAGTTGCTGTAAGTACGGAAAATAATATTGAACAAAAAAGTAATCCACTTAAAGAATCAGTAGAGACGGCAGATGATACGGATGAAACTAAGGAGATAACGACACAATTACTTCACAATACTAATATAGATCCTACAAAAGTGGCAAAGGCGATAAATGCACGCGTAAGCAGTGATGGTAAGTACATCGTTTTTCAGTCAGATGCTGCAGATGTTACCGACCAATCTGAAGAAGGTAAATCAGCTATCTATAGGGTGAACACTGAAACAGGTGATATACAGATGGTCAGTGTGGATGATGGTGGAAATGCCCTAAATAATTGTGGTTTTACAGAAATTTACGGTGATAGTGGGAGAGAAAATTTAAGTGGCAGTGTATATCCCGACGTGAGCGCGGATGGACGTTATGTCCTGTTTTTATCAAACTGTGAAAGCCTGGCAGAAGAAGGAAAGGTTAGCGATTTTAACGTTTTTGTACGGGATATGAAACAGGGAGTTACACAACAAGTCAACCGGTTTTCAACGGGAGAAGTTGTAAAAGATGGAAATACAATCGGGGTGAAGACCGCTCCAGTAATCAGTGATGATGGCAATCATGTGTTGTTTTCTTCTACAAGAAACAATGTGGTTGAAGGAAGTAATGATGATTGGATAGATAACTTATATGTTCGCGATTTGATGATGAACACGACGGTGCAAATCAGCGAAGCAACTAAAGGATCCTCTTTAGATCGTTATGCGATTCGATCTGTTTATGATATTAGTGCGGATGGACGTTTCATTACGTATGATGCCAGAGATAGTGATAGAAGCCGCGATGTTTTCAGTATCTATTTGTATGACCGGGATGTGAATGGAAATGGAATTTATGATGAAGCGGGAGACACTTCGAGGACCAATATTGTTAATGAAATGATTGCAAAAGAAGATTTAGATGAGAGTGGCTTCGGTTTTAATTTTAGCACTCACGATCAATTCACTAGCCCTACAATAAGCGCAGACGGCAATAAAATAGCCTTTAGATGGTACCGCTGGAAACGGGGAGGAATCATTCTCTACGACCGCACAGAAAAATCCTATCAAAAATTAATTGATCATCTTGATTCTCAAGATATGAGAACAAGTCGCATATCAAGTGTAGAATTAAGCCCGGATGGCAAATATCTCTTGTTAAACACTAAAGAGCCGTTTTTGCCGAGTGATACTGGTTGGGATAGCGATATATATGTAATGGATACACAAAAACATACGATGAATCATATCAGTCTGAACACGGATGGTTCAGAAGGGGACGGCGATAGTACAAATCCATCTATAAGTGGAGATGGTAAATTTGTTGTTTATCAATCAAATGCGACAAATCTTGTGGATAATCCACCCTCTCAAGTGGGTAACTATCTATACAGTACGTCCTTGTCCACATCAGTTGATGCGAGTGTACCGACATGGCCATCAAATGCACAACTAGTGAGTGAGGAAATTGGTAAGAGCTTCGTGCGCCTTAGTTGGTCTGCGGCACAGCATAGTCAGGGAATTAAAAATTATCGAATATATGCTATGGACGAAAATACTAGTACTAATGATGGTGTTGACCTTGGGGGTATCAATTTAGGAGGAATGAATCTGTTAGGGTCATTTGAAAAAGACCCGATAATAGGTGATGAAGAAGGCACGATTACAGATCCAATAGAATTCCCCGAACAGCGTGAGTTGCTTGCTGAAGTATCTGGACTTACATTAAGTCATACGGTAACTGGACTTGAAGCGGGAAAGACGTATACATTTGCGGTGGAAGCTGTTAATGCTAGTGGTGTAGAAACTGATGATGGTCCAACAGTGTTAGCTACAACAGAAAAGGCCGGTGGCACGGAAGCATCGTTATCCGCAACAGCACACCCTGGTGGCACGATTGATCTCATTTGGGATGGGGTGTCTGATGAAGATGTGACTGGGTATCGCATCCATCGTACAGGACCTGAAGGAAATGTAACAAAGATAGATGTTGAAGGTACAAAAAAACATTCATATACAGACGAAGATTTGGCAGCGGGAAGTGATTACACGTATCAAATATTCACTATAGATAAAAACGATGCTGAACAAGCATACTCAGTGGAAACAACTGTTACAACACCGGACTTGTTTCTTGACAAGGTGAATTGGGATGCAATAACAGCTACTTATAGCGAATTAATTTTGCCCGACCACGACTTCACGATCACCGCTACAGGTGAACCACACCGGAAAGTGACAGCAACTATACAGTATAAAACATACATGACGGCAGATGGATCTCTTGCAGGCGAAATGCATGAAGAAAGTACGGAGGTTACACTAAAAGAAGCGTCGGAACAACCGGGAACATATGAAGGAGCCTTTCCTATCGATACAGGTGTGGCGGAGATTACAGATGTTGAAGTGACAATAACAGATGAACTTGGTCATACCGTTTCTCAACCGCTGCAATCATTACCAATTACGATGGCATCATTACTTGACGTTAGCGTGACAGTGTCGAAAGATATATCAGATGAGTTTAGCGATATAAGACTGCTTGTCAAGAGTGATAAGGAAGGGGAAAGTAGTAAGGTATTCATTGGAAACGGAACATACGTCTTTACGAACCTTGTTCCTAGTAAGGATTACACAATTACTCTCTTGGGAGATAAAGATGGACATACCCAAGTTCTTGATAAGATAGAGTCTGTTCAAATAAGGGAAGGATCTGGGAACGAATGGGATATTGAACCAGAACTCCTTCCAACATCTATTGATATAAACGTTACTGATCCAGATGGGGACGCTTATAAATACAAGAGAGTGACAATGTACTTTGTTCAAGATGGTCGAGAGATAGGTAGTAAACGTCTTGATAAAGATGGAAATACCGATACTTGGTCTCTTGGCAATAGATCAACAAAAGAAGATATAGATGTTCGTATAGTTGTTGAAGCAAGCGAGCCATACATCCTAGAAAAGGAAAAAGTATTTGCAATAGAAGCAGGTTCAAATGATTTACAAATTACAATGGATAAAGCTCCATCAGGTCTATTATCTGGTGAACTATTAGGCGTGGAAGATACTGATTCGATAAAAGAAGTTAAAGTTCGCATTACGGGTATCGATAATTACTTGAATAAAGTAGAATCGGTAAATAACGATGGAAGTTTCGGTCCAATAGAATTACCAACAGGTGATTATGTAGTTACAACTAGATTAGATAACACCATTGAATTTGAAGAGAAAAATATAACCATAAAAGAAAATGAAGACTTAAATATTTCAATTTCAGCCCATTATTTACCACAATTAAACTTGCATGTGGTCGATGCAGAAGGAAATGATTATAAAAGTAAAAAAGTCACAATGTACACCCATCCTGAGGGGCAGTATGTAGGCACCGAATACTTGAATAGAAAAGGAAAAATTGATTCGTGGTATCTTAATAAAATGGATCCAGGGGAAAAGCAAAAGTACCGTCTTGTAGTTGATGGAGATAGACCATTTTTTCATAAAAAGGAAGAAATTATAGAAGTAGAAAAGATGGTAAATAACAAGCAACTCACGATGGACACCATTCCGTTGGGACAATTAACTGGTCAAGTACTGAACAAGGAAAAAAATGAACCGATTAATGGAGCGCGTTTGCAACTTATGGATGTGCACAGTGATTGGAATAAGGAGATTAAGGTAGATAATGAAGGCCGCTTTGGTTCCATGGACTTACCAGCGGGTGATTATGTTATTACAGGTAATTTGGATAATTCTATAGTCTTTGAAAAAAGGGATATTACGATTACAGGAAATGAAACAGTGGATATGACCATTGACGCGGACTATTTACAGCTTTACACAATACGTATTGGTGAAATTAAATCACGCTCGATCGGGGAAGATTGGACGACCGTTTCTGGAATTGATCGCGAAATGGCTTGGGGGTACGATTTTTCAGTTAAAATAGATGGTGACAACTACAATGTCTCTAAGAAAGCTGGTCGTCATACCTATCCAATTATTGTCTGGGCTAAAGAAGGGGACGATTTAGAAGCGTGTATTAATCCACGGGGGGATAGGCAGAGACACTGTGAAACAGAAACACTGGGAAGTACAACTGATTTAGATGTAGATTTTACGATTGATCAGCAGCCTAATTCCTTAATTACTGGGAATGTCAAACTGGCAAACGACCTACTGGCGAAAAAAGTTAGAGTAAAATTAAAGCAGAATGGGAAACACATAAGTTCTTCTCAGGAAAAGAATTTTGAGATACCTGTCGAAAATTCTGGAGATTACGAGTTGTCGATTACTGCGTATGACCATGCGTGGGGGTCTGGGGGAACTACCATTCCTGTGCACGTACAAGATGGGATTAAGACTGATCTCGGAACAATTGTAATCAATACAGAAGGAATCTTCAAGGGTAGATTAGTTTCGTTTCATGCACTTGAATCATTAACCAATAAGGGTGAGATGGTTACTTTTCGACTTGGCTATGGGCGTCCAGCACAGTCAATTGATGATGCAGTTCTATTGTTGGATATCCCTCAAGGCACAGAATTGGTGCCTGGAAATGTTAGCCATGATGGAAAAGCAATTGAACCAGTAGTAAAAGACAAAGTACTTGAAATACCGTTAGATAAAGATAAGGAAACTATACGATATTCTGTACAGGTAGATGATGATTTTGATCAAGATCTGGTCACAGCTGACGCACGTATTCGCTATACAGTTGATGGCGAACAAAAAGAAGAAGTATTAGGAACTGCCTCCGTACAAGTTGGAGCGGTTACAATCAATACCCCGACAGAAGTTGATAGTCCAACTATTGTTACACATGGACAAGCACCACCGAACAGTTTGGTGCAGGTAATGGATGGCCACCGAGTTCTGGCAACAACACAGGCTTCTTCCGCAGGATATTGGAAGGCGGAGGTCATATTATCAAGTGATCATTCACGGTCGTGGCATACGTTACAAGCAATTGTTGATGATCAGGAAAAAACAATATTTTCATCGTCTGTTGATGTCTTGTATGACCAAGAACAGCCTAAACTTGAAGAAGTATGGATACGTCAAGATTTCAATAACAGAGATGAATGGAATGGATCTTTCTTTCCAACATCATTAATTAATTCAATGAAAGAATTTCCGGAGTATACGAAGATTGATGTTCGGAATGGGGTTCCTAGAGTGCCAATGACCGGTATTGTAGGTGTTCCAATTGAAGTCAAATTAAAGTTTTCCCAGCCTGATCAGGTATCCAATGTTCAAGTATGGTTTGATGGAGATAACACTAATGAGAAGACAATTGCGACTAGAGAAGACGGTGATATGTATTATGCTCGAGTCGAAACGTTCCGAAACGGCACATGGGACTTTGGTGATTTATATGTAGATTACGATACGCCAGACAAGTACCCTAAATGGGCGGATAGTATACAGGTTGAGGAATCTTCTGTCGAAGTAAGTCAAGTAAAACAAGACGAGACAGAAGAAGATTCAAATTCTGGTTTCACGGGCTTCATACGCTCGATGTTCACGTCTAACCAGTCAGAAAGTGAACTTCATATATCGACTAAAAATAAATATACGATCGCAGACTGGGATAATGCGACAATTTCCATTGATGCTGATTTCATAACCGGGAAGACATTAGAATCATCTGGCACGGATAATGGGACGAATCCTGGTGGTGGTTACGACTTTGGAGATCAAATTGGAGACGGCGATTATGACGTAGAATGGATCGCAAGTGGAGGCACTTCGTTGGCGAATGTGAACACGACCATTCCGTTAGACGATTTTATTGCAGCGGATCGTTTTGCTCCGTGGTGGGATGATGATGCGGAGCTTGTTGCCAGCGAGATAGAGGCAAGTAGCCTTACGTTAGGTTGGTCGCCAGCGATGGATGATTTATGGGCGGAAACGTACAAGATTTATCAAGATAATGCTGAGATTGCAACTATTTCAGCTAGCGAACTAACATATAACGTAACAGGGTTAACGAGTGGCGAAACGTATACCTTCCAAGTCGAAGCGATTGACCCGGCTGGAAAAAGAACTAAAGGGCCGGAAATTGAGATTGTGATGGGTGAGACGGTAGGGCTAAGTAAAGAACTGTTTCAGCAATTTAACACCCTGGCTCATAGTATGGAACATGAAATTTCCAAACAATTTCGGACGAAGGCACATGCAGTAAGTAGTGCTGCTGTACAAGCAGGCATTAAAGTTGTGGGTCATGGATTAACCGTTACAGATGTGATTGGTTGGGAACAAGGTCGTGGAGGTATGTTTTCTGACATGGAGAACATAGAAGACATGCTTGATGGTCTTGGTGGTAGTAGTTGTCCTAGTAAAGGTAAGGCAAAAGTAGCCAAAGCTATGAAGAATGCCAAAACATCAGTTATTGCAGATATGACACTTAATACAGCAGGCCTCGCCGTTGGTTTAGGAGCTACAGCGACAGGAGTAGGAGCTCCAGCTGGTGCAGCGATTGCAGTAGCTACACTTGCCGGGGGAGCAATGTCAGGATTTATTAAGGAACAACAATTAGATGCAGCTAGAGAAGCCTACGATGAATATATGGCGCAAAATCCAGAGTGTAAGGAAGAAAAAGAAGAAAAAGAGAAAGAAGAAAAGGAAGAAGAAGATGAAGAAAGAGAAGACGAGGAAAAGGAGCCACGGGTAAAACCAGCTTGGAAACTTGACCCTAGTGGATATGTATATGAAGTACATGAAGGTAATCGTGTCCAAGGAGTTACTACCACTGTTCTGTTCCGTGAAGGTCCAGAAGATGACTGGGAAGTCTGGGATGCTGAATGGTGGGGAGAAGTGAACCCACAGACGACAGATGTATTTGGTCAGTATGGGTGGGATGTACCGAAAGGCCAATGGCAAGTTGTCTATGAAAAAGATGGTTATGAAACTACTTACAGTGATGTTTTAGATGTTCCGCCACCACATTTTGATGTCAATGTACCAATAACGACTACACAAGCGCCGGAAGTAGGTCGTGTGAGTTCTTACATTGGCGGTGGGAACGATGAAGAAGATCAAGGCATTGAGATTCAATTTGATCAATACATTAAGACAGATACCATATCTAATTCGGCTTATCGTATCCTTAACACAGAAGACGGTAGCCAAGTAACTGGAGAAATGACATTTGTTGATTCAGTCACTGACCTAGATGGCAATAAGGTTACTGATACACTCCGGTTTATTCCTGATAAGGACATGGTTTTGGGTGGAGAATTTGAGGTTATCCTACGCAGTCTCATCAAAAATTATGCCGGAATTTCAATGGAGGATGAGTATTCCACAACAGTGACTGTGGAAGCAGCACCAAAGATTGATAAAGTGCATGCGCTCCGTGATAGAACCGTTGCAGTCGGAACTGAAAAAGGAGCTATTGATCTACCTAAGGAAATTCTTGTGACTTTAAGCGATGACCGTACAGAAGTTGTAGATGTTGCTTGGGATAGTGGCATACCGCCATATGATAAGGACGAAGCGGGACAATATATCTTTACAGGAACATTAACAATGCCATCTGGTATCGCCAATCCTGATGGGATTCAAGCAAGTATAGCAGTTACAGTGGAAGCACCAAATGTAGTTGATGATAATGAGAACCCTGGCGATGGCGGCGAGGAACCAGAGGATGGAACTAATCCGGATCCAGGTGACGGGGCAGATCCAGACCCTGGCGATGAAGGCGAGGGTTCGGAAGATGGTGCTAATCCTGATTCTAGTGATCCAAGTGATGGTATTAATAAGGTAGTAGCTCCGGGTGAAACAGTGGACGTGTCAGCTGGTCACATCATTCAAATTAAAGGAACAGAAAATGTGATCACGATGCCTAAAGACCTTCCGGAAGGTACGAAAATTACAGTGAAGTTGTTAGGTGATAAATTAGAGAATTTAGATGGGTTCATCCTTGCTGGTCTAGGAATAGAAGTTAATGTCCAATTTCCGAGTAGTTACAAGGGAGAAACAGAACATTTCACCTTAACAATGAACTACGACAATGAGACATATTCTGCCGATCAAGTGGATATTTATTACTTTAACGAAGATACGAAAGAATGGGAGGAACAGAATGGGGATGTAAATGAAGAAAAAGGAGTTATTACACTTAAAGTTCCGCATTTCTCTAAGTATGCTGTACTTGCTAAAGTGAATAACGACAAAGAAGGATCTCAGGGTAATGAAGACACAGCAAATCCGAAAAATCCTGGTCAAGATGATGGTTCTGGAAAAGAGGATGAATCTCCAGGAGACGTAAATACAGATTCTAATTCCGATGGTAAAAGTCCAGCATTGGATGATGCCAATCAAGATAAAGATGGCGATAAGCTACCAGGAACCGCAACTAATATATTTAACTGGATAGTACTCGGAGTGTTCCTTCTACTAGTTGGAGTGATTCTTATAATACGAAAAAGAAAAAATGATCGTAAAGCATAGCTAGTACTAATTGCGACCTTTCACTTCTTTGATTCGTGATGGGCGTATATGAATAGGAAAACAAAAAAATTATAGTGCTACTATCAAGTATATGATAAACCTTATCCATTCGTGGGTAAGGTTTTTCTATTGCGTTTAAGTTTTAAGGATCCGTTGATGTTAAGTTTTTAAAATTGTTTTTAATGATATATCGCTAATCTATGTCTTATTCTTTGCTATCCATTAATACACCGTCATAAAGTGTGTTTCTATGTGTTTTCCTCTGAATAGAAAACGTGCATACTTACAAATTCACTATGTGTCACTTAATTTCTAAACCTGATAAAACGAGTTTTTAAACCATTAACACAATGAAATAACAAGACCCCTATGCATAGTTAGAGAAAAACATTACATAATAGGAATAAACAGGAACACTATAAGTCATTTAAATGAATGCGCGCAATAAAGATGAAGGAGGAAAAGAGAATGAGTGGTAAAGGAGATAAAGAAGGCAAAACGACTACTAATGATCCATCTGCAACTTATGATCACAGTCGTCGTAAATTTATTAAAAACTCAGGTTTGGTCGTTGGCGGCCTAGCGGGTGGGTCTCTACTTGGAGGACTATTCACAAATCAATTTATGACAGAAACTGCGCCAAAAGATGTTAAGGATAGTAAAGCATATACAGAAGCACGTATGTTTTTTACAAGATATGAGGATTTTGTAGTTCTAGAACAAGCTACGGAGCGTATTTTTCCTAAAAACGATAGTGGCCCGGGTGCGATTGAACTAGGTGTTCCTTACTTTATTGATAAACAAATGGCCGGTACATGGGGGATAAATGGCAATGAATACAGATATGGTCCATTTATGGGTGCAGAAGCAACCGTAGACCAATCGAGTTTAACTAGAGGGCAAATCATGATATCGGGAATAAGGAAAATGAATCAACTAAGCCACAAACGGTTTGACGCTTCATTTGATAAGGTCGAAGAAAGTCAACAAATTGAAATTTTAGAGGATTTTTCAAAAGGTAAAGTGCAAATGGACGGCGTGAACTCCGGTAGTTTTTTTAGTTTACTTCGGACATTAACAATAGAGGGGGTCTATTCTGATCCATTATACGGCGGTAATCGTAACATGGCAGGCTGGAAAATGAAAGAGTACCCAGGTGCCGTAGCTTCTTATACGGACATTATTGAAAGTGATGAATTTGTTAAAAAAGATCCGGTTAGTTTAACAGATTATCAACAAAAAACTTAAAGGGGCTAGTACAATGGTGAAAAAATTAGACAAAGTGGATGTAGTAATTGTTGGAAGTGGTTGGGCTGGTGGGATACCGGCTGCGGAATTATCCAAAGCGGGATATCAAGTTGTATGTTTGGAACGTGGAAAAGATCGAAGTACAGTAGACTTCGTCGGTTCAAAAGATGAACTGCGCTACACGCGCCGCCATGAACTAGCTCAGGATTTATCCAAACAAGCGCTGACATTCAGAAATACTGTGGACCAAAAAGCGAGTCCAATTCGGATGCACTATGGGTACCCCATTTTTGATGAAGGTACAGGAGGTACATCGGTGCACTGGTCCGGGTGGTCTTACCGTTGGCTTCCATTCGACTTTGAAATTCGTAGTAAAATTATAGAAAAATATGGAGAAGATAGAATTCCCGAAGATATGACGATTCAAGATTGGGGTATCACTTATGATGAACTGGAAGCTTATTATGATAAATGGGAAAAGACAGCGGGAATTTCGGATGAAGTAAATCCGCTTGGACCAAAGCGCTCTGATGAATACCCCAATCCCCCAATGAAAGAGTCGCCAAGTATACGAATGTTCCAAGATGCAGCCAAAGAACTTGGCTATCACCCATTTCGTATGCCTTCTGCAACGATATCACAGCAATATGAAAACCCAGACGGTGAAACAATAAACGCTTGTGTTTACTGTGCTTTTTGTTCGATGTATGGGTGTGATTTTGGTGCTAAAGCAGACCCGATAGTCACTGTACTTAAAACTGCTAGAAAGACAGGTAATTTTGAGTTGCGAAATAACGCTAATGTGAGACGGGTGCTGCACGATGGAAAAAAGGCTACAGGCGTTTTATATATAGATCCACAAACTCGTCAGGAGTATGAACAGCCTGCCGATCTTGTCGTACTTGGTGCGTTCTTTTCAGGAAATACACGGTTAATGATGTTGTCGGAAATTGGAGAACAATTTGATCCAAAAACCGGAAAAGGTGTTATCGGAAAAAATTACACTTCTCATTATACAGCTCTAGGAGGCAACTCAGCTACAGGCTTCTTTGAAGATAAGAAATTTAACACTTTTGCAGGGGCAGGAGCATTAGGTGCGGTATTAGATGATTTTAATGGTGACAATATAGATAATAGTAAAACAGACTTTTTGCATGGTTTTAATCTCAGCATCTTTCAAGACGGTGCCGGAGCAATTGCAAATAACCGTGTCCCCTCGGGTACCCCTCTTTGGGGAAATGAATTCAAAGAAAAGTCCTTGCACTATGCCTATCGTCATTTAACGGTTAGTGGTATGCAAGGTACTTTACCGCGTCAACATAACTATATGGATTTAGATCCTACCTATAAAGATGCATATGGAGATCCTCTTCTTAGAATTACAGCTAAGGTTACCGATCAGGAATTGAATATGGCTAAACAAATAAGTGAAAAGGCTAAAGAAATTATGGAGAAGATGGGAGCAGATATCGTAGATGTTCCAGAAGTATCCGATGCGGCGGAGATAAGTAGCGCTAGTATAAACACACACTCAGCTGGAGGGGTCATTATGGGTGATGATCCGGAAACTTCAGCTGTAAATAACTATTCACAGGTATGGGATATGGAAAACTTATTTGTAGTAGGGGGGTCATCTTTCCCGCACTTCGGCAATTCTAATCCAACCGAAACGATTGGAGCTTTTGCTTATCGAGCTGCAGAAGGTATGATTGAATATCTTAAAAACGACGGCGGATTATTAGTCGAAGGAGGTCGAAGCAAAAAAACGTATATTGTGTAAAATAATAGTAAAATATTGATGTTAATCTATATTAGATTTCCGAGTTTGCTGAAAAGGTTTGTTGGTCCTTAACAATTTGCCTTAAAAATGGTTGGAAAAGGAAGAACTCGTTGGAGCAAAAACTGACATGACGCCATTCCTGTTAAAGGGAACGGCGTTATTTTATGTAGGTCAGAATTTGTCGTTTCCTGAGTGTAATAGGACGACCTTGCAATAACGCTGTTAAGGAGGTCAGTTAGTACTAAGGAAGATAATTCAAATAAGTTATTCTGAAACTCCCTTCCATAACCATTTCGCTGTCAAGGTTTCCTTATTTAACATTTCTTCTGGTGTACCTTCAAATATAATAGTTCCACCTTTTTTTCCACCACCTGGACCCAACTCTATTACCCAGTCGCTCGATGCTATAAAGTCTAGATTGTGTTCGATTATTATAACGGAATTACCTCTGTTTACAAGGTTTTGAAATACATCTAAAAGTTTTCCATTATCTTTTGCGTGCAGTCCCAACGATGGTTCGTCTAATAGGTAGATTTCTCCTTCCGTTTGTAAGTGGTTGGCAAGTTTTAGGCGCTGGACTTCTCCTCCACTGAGAGAACTTGTCGTCTGTCCTAAAGTTAAATACCCTAAGCCTACGTCTTGTAGCGTATTCACTCCCCTTATAATTTTATGTTTAGTAAAATAGTTTATCGTCTCGTTTATCGTTAACTCTAAAATATCGACTATATTTTTACCCTGATATTGATATGACCGTGCTTCGTCTGAATATCTCGTACCATTACATGCTTCACAGGAGATTGTAACGGGATCAGCAAATGCTACATCTGGTGTTGTAATTCCTTTGCCTTTACAGATAGGACAAGCTCCTAAAGAGTTAAAGCTGAATAACCCGGCTGGTTGTCCGGTTTCTTTTGCAAATATGGAACGAATATCATCCATTATTCCCATATATGTAGCCATTGTCGAACGGGTAGAAATTCCGATGCTGCCTTGTCCAACTTGAATCGTGTTTGGATATTTTTCCGGAAATGCTTCTAACATTAAGGAACTTTTACCTGAACCGGAAACCCCACATACCGTAACAAGGGCGTTTTTAGGGATTGAAACGCTTATATTTTTTAAGTTATGGTTACTTGCTCTTTCTATTGTAAAATAACTTTCTATATCCCTTGGATTTTTGTTGATTTCTAGCTTATTGTTTAAGGTTGTTGCAGCTTTAGAGTTTTTTAATCCCGACAATTTTCCTTGATAGACAACTTCACCACCATCTACACCTGCGCCCGGACCCATTTCTATTATTTCATCCGCTACTTTTATTATTGATAGATCATGTTCGATGACAATGACGGTATTATGGTGGGCTTTTATCCGTTGCAGCATCTGGATTAACATGCCTACTTCTTCCGGGTGGAGTCCAGCACTAGGCTCATCGAAAATGTATGTCATATTGTTCAAACTGCTCCCTAAATGACGAGCGATTTTTACCCTTTGTGCTTCTCCACCGGACAAGGTATTCATTTTTCGTGATAGGCTCAAATATCCTAACCCCATGTCAACGAGCTGATTGACATGCGGGATTGCTTGTCGTGCGATCGACTCCCCTGGCGGTTCTTTTATCCTTGTAAGTTGCTCTAGTAATTCTGTTAGTTCCAATTGATTGTATTCAGCGATATTTAAGCCGCTAATTCTACATTCTAATACTTTAGGATTTAGGCCAGATCCTTGACAGGTCGGGCATAAGGCATGTGTTGAAAAAGTCAAGACGTCCTCTTGGGAAATTTGTTTTAGCTTTGAAACATCTCTGTTTATATAGAGGCGTGTAAATCTAGGCAATAACCCGTCCCACTCATGAGGTTGCGGGCCGTTTTTTGTATGAAAAGGCGCAAAGACTCTTTCACCTTCTGGGGGACCATATATTAAGAGGTGGAATTTTTCTTCCGGGTAGTCTTTTATCCGTTTATCCGGATCAAATAATCCGCCGGTAATCATCCATCTGCCTTGCCAACCTGAAGGTGACAGTGGCTTAAATTGTACCGCATAATCCCGGAGTGATTTATCGAAATCGATCAGTTTATTTACATCCGGCGCGATCACCCTCCCATACCCGGTACATTTTGGACATCGGCCAAATGAACTTTGACTGGAAAAATCGGTAGCAGCATCTATTGGTGGATTTCCTATTCGTGAGAACAAAAGTCTAATCAAAGGATTGATATCCATATAGGTGCCAATTGTTGAACGAGAATTTCCACCTACAGGTCTTTGCTCTACTACGACAACAGGGCTTAAGTTTTGCATTAGACCGGCATGAGGTCTTTCGTATCTTGGCATTTGATTTCTAACATAGAGAGGATAGTTCAACGTCATTTGTCTTCTGCTTTCTGTTGCTAATGTATCAAAAACAACTGAACTCTTTCCTGAGCCTGAAAGACCAGTAAATACACTAATTTTTTCTTTCGGTATGTTTAAATCTATACTTTTTAAATTATTTTCTTTTAGTTCTCTTAAAATGATTTCATCTTTTATTTCAGACATATAATTCACTTCCTCAATTTTTTGTCTCGGTTTTCTAGCTTACAAATAGATTGCAAAGATATAACGCAGTATCCCTAATATTAAAGGATTTCCTGTTTTTAAAAACGTAAACCCATCTTCGCTCATGCTCTCCTTTAATAATCTAGCCCAATTTTAGCATACTGTTCGATTGTCACGCACTATACTCTCTGCGAAAGAGACTATTGTCATCTGTTTTTGAATTGATACGAGGAAAATGTATTTAGAAGGCGAATATACCGAATCAAAATATATGGGTGAATAGAAATAATGTATCCGTGGTCACACCCATTACAAAGCCACCTATACAAGTAAAATCGGTCCATACGTGGTTGTTTTGTTGACCAACTTGACAAGCGCGAATTGCTGTGATAAATTATTATCTGTTGAACAAATTAAACCATAATAAATTTAATAATATCTTATCAAGAGTGGTGGAAGGACTGGCCTGATGACACCCGGCAACCATTAAGTTAGTTTACTAGCTTAAAAGGTGCTAAATCCAGCTAAGCAAATTGCTTAGGAAGATAAGAGGTAATATACATGCGTCTAACACCTCTCTTTCTTCCAAGAGAGGTGTTTTTAATTATTATTATGGACAATTAAATAAGGTATTTCTTATTAAGAGAAGTGGAGGGACTGGCCCGATGAAGCTCGGCAACCATTAAGTTAGTTTACTAGCTTAAAAAGGTGCTAAATCCTACGGGAGATTTTTCCGGGAGATGAGAAGAGAATGTTGTGGGAGCTCTCTTCTTATGGAAGGGGGTTTTTTATTTAGCAGATAAGAAAGTATATAACTTTCTTACTGCATAAGTGCAACTAAGGCTTTCGCCATAAAGGCTTGGCGACAAGCCAAGCTTTCTAAGGGGGTCAGAAAGTATAAAGTTTTGCGCATAGCTGTCTAGCTTCGACGTACAGGATGTTCTAGTGCAGGCGACGCCACAGGACGTGGCGATCTAAGCCTGCCAGCCCAGCCCCTCGAGGTCTTAAGCAATAACTCTTCGTGGCAAAAACCGCCACTACGATTTCTTGCTTAAGCTTGTCGGGGCTGACCAGGGCGCTTGCGCTTTTCTTAGGAGGAATGACATGAACCAATAAAAATGTGCAGCATAAGACATCTGCCAATGGTAGAAAACAAATAATAATATTAGGTGAGGAGCTTTTATATGAATTTTAAAAAATTATTTCTCTTGGTATCATTTATTTTATTAACGGTTGTAGTTGTAGCATGCGGAAAGTCGGAAGATACAGATACAGCAGGTGCTTCTGAAGGAGACAGTAATACAAATGCAAGTGAAAATGGAGAAGCAGTAACGATTAAATTGGCCCATGTTACGAGAGAGGATACAGCCTATGCAATAGGGGTTGAAAAATTTAGTGAATTAGTAGAGGAAAAAACAGATGGAGAAGTAAAAGTGGAAATATTTCCAAATGGCACTTTAGGATCTAATACAGAACTTCTTGAACAATTACAGCAAGGTACTATTGGTGCTATGGTTCCTTCAGTCGCTATTTTAAGTGGATTTACAAATAAAACGTTACTTTTAGACTTACCATACTTATTTAAAAGCGAAGAAGCAGCTGAAGAAATATTAGATGGTCCTATTGGTGATGAAATTCTTCAAAGTGTAGAAAAAGATGGAATTATTGGGCTTGCTTGGTTTAACCAAGGGTGGAGACACCTTTTCACAACAGACACCCCTGTTTATAAGCCAGAAGACTTGAAAGGACAAAAAATTAGAATACTAGAAACACCGGTGCATGTTGATTTTATGAAAGCATTTGATGCATCAGGCACAAACGTTGCGTTTACTGAACTATTTACTGCACTAGAGCAAGGCACTGTAGATGGGGCAGAAAATCCATATACAAACATTGTTTTAAATGGATATAATGAAGTAGCGCCCTATATTACAGAAACAAGACATCTCTACGATCCATTACCAGTACTTATTTCCAAGGTTGTTTGGGATCAAATGAATGAAGAACAACAAGAACAAGTAAGGGAAGCAGCATATGAGGCACGTGACTTTGAAAGAGACCTGATTAGAGAATCTGAAGAAGAAATTAAACAAGAAATTATTGATAGTGGTGAGAATGAAATTATTGAATTAACGGATGAGGAACGGGAGGCATTCGCTGAAAAGGCTAGAACGATTTATGAAAAGTGGGAGCCGGAAATTGGTGGGGATATACTCCAACGCGTCCTCGATGCTCAAAAAGATATGTAATAGAATAAGGCAATTTATTCTATAGTAGAAGGCGGAATCATTATTTCGCCTTCATTTTCTTTAATTAACGAATAGTTAGTTAAGCATGTTTATCGATTTAGTTGACACCCCCTGTTGTCATGAACCTATTCGCAGCGCATTGTATATCCAATGTATCAATTGAACGATTGACTATAAAGTTTTTTCCAATGATCGTAGTCCTATTAATCTGCTTGATACTATTCATCTTTTTTTCGCAAATTGTTTTCACTGAATTTATTAGGTAGGTTAACAGGTGGGCAATGTTTGCTATTTCCGTAGTTTTTATGAATTTGTCCGTAAAATAAGGGCTCTTTGTCAAATAGTGTTGGTGGCTGAATTAAGGTCGCTAAAATATTAATGATTCGGGATCTGTTAATCTTGCCGCTTAAGCGACAGGATTAACAGATTCTTTTTGTTGGTTTACAATTGCTTTTAACTTGAAATGAAGCATAATTCTATTTTTAAAGTTATTAAAGTTTTGGTAGCCATATGCAACTCGATTTAATACTTTGATTTTATTATTAATG
>NZ_JBPYCR010000038.1:0-33248 GCF_051846915.1 Virgibacillus sp. W0181 | reverse complement strand
GTCAACCTGGCGCCCAGAGTGAACAGCTTTCGTTTCAAAACGCATAAAAATTCCTCGCTTTCAAAAATGATTGTTATTAATGTTATTATGTGCTGATTATCAAAGAAAGCACATTTAATTCTTTAGTTTTTTCTTTCTAAGAATTGTTTTCATTTGTGATGCAATTTCCCTTTCATTCTCACTAGTAGATTGTTCCAGTTGTGAAGTAACAAGCTTTAATCGCTCCGTGGAATGATGTTGGCTCAATTTTGCTTTTCCTTCCATTTTATCAATCTTGATTTTGAATCCAACAATGCCTTTTGCCTGCCCTTCTAAAAAATGAGCATCCAATTGATCCCATTGATATGAACTATTTGGATCTTCATATTTTAATACCATATCTTTAAGGGAATCCATCATTTCTTCGCCGTCGATGATTTCAACCTTTCCGTATACATGAGCAGCGATGTAATTCCATGTCGGAACAGCTTTATCTGTTTCATACCAGGAAGACGAGATATAACAATGCGGCCCCTGAAAAACAGCAAGCACCTCCTGTTCCTCTATATCTTTCCATTGCATATTCGGTTTGGCAAAATGGCTGTACAAATATCTTTCTTCTTTATCTAAAATCAAAGGAAGGTGGGTCGCATACGGATGACCCTCGTGTTGGGAAAAGAGCGTAGCAAAGCTATTATTCTCAATTAGCTCATAAATTTCTTCTTCATCTTTGATTTCAAAGTGCTTTGGAATATACATGATCATCACCCCTCATCAATTTCGTGTTTGAATATATTTATTACTCTTATAAAATATAGTATGATATAAATTGACATTTAAAAAGATACAGTTTTAATTAATTAAGCATGTCAGGAGAAGGTTTATATGAAAAATTACCTTTTTGTCTTCAACGAAAGCACTCCCAAATACAAACAAATCTACGAACAGTTTAAATCATTGATTGAACAAGGCAATGTGAAAGCTGATGAACAACTACCTTCTATTCGAAAACTTGCAGCTTCTCTTCAAGTCAGCCGTAATACAACCTTATCGGCATACAATCAACTTGAAGCAGAGGGCTATATTCGCGGGGAAGGGCGAAAAGGTTATTTTGTTAATCGATTAGAGCCTTCTTTATCCCAGGAAGCCCTAATTCCCACTAGCAAAAAGAGGGTGGAGAAGAAAGCGTCCGTTCGTGTCAATTTTCGTACAGATGCTGTAGATCAATACCATTTCCCTTTAAAACTATGGAGGCGAATAGCGAATCAGGTTTTAACGTTACCTGAGAGCTTTCAATATGGAGAACCTTTTGGAGAGGTGAATCTGCGTGAACAAATTGCTGCATACTTACTCCAATCACGTGGGGTTAGAACAAATGCAAATGCCATTATGATTGGTAGCAGTACACAACAAATGCTTATCAATCTAGGCCATATATTACAGGAAGATTATTCAAGTATTATCGTAGAAGATCCGGGGTTTGATGGTGCCAGGGAAGCTTTTCAATTCCATCATTTCTCCCTTGAATATTTGCCGGTATATGCAACAGGTGCAGATCTTTCGCAACTAAAACAAATGGATTCAGGCTTAATCTATGTAACACCATCTCATCACAGTCCTTACGGGGTAAGTATGTCAATTCAACTACGACAAACGCTTATCCAATGGGCAACCAACGTAAAGGGATATATTATTGAAGACGATTATGATAGTGAGTTTCGCTATACAGAGCAGCCGTTTCCAGCGCTCGCTTCTATTGATTCAAGAAGAGTCATTTATCTGGGAAATTTCTCAAAGTCTTTTCTCCCGGGCCTACGTTTAAGCTATATGGTGTTACCAGAGTCCCTTTTAAATCGTTATAAAAATCAGTTCCTGAACTTTGAAAGTGCTACTTCACTTTTTAGCCAACTTACAATGGCTAAATTTATGGAAAATGGGGAATGGAATCGGCACATTAAGCGAATGCGCCTTGTTTATAAAAGAAAAATGAAATACCTCGTTTCATTATTAAAAAAACACTTTGGGCAAAATATATCCATTATTGGCGAACAGTCCGGTTTGTACGTTTTAATTAGGGTATATCTAGAGGCGTCAGAAGAATGGTTAATCGAGCGGGCTTTTCTTTACGGCGTTAAAGTGCGGCCGACTTCGATCTATTTCATAAAAAATCATCCAGATAAACCAATAATAAAATTGGGGTTTAGCGGTCTTTCTTTTGATGAAATCGAACTTGGTGTAAATCTTTTAAAAAAAGCATGGTTATAAAAATACCTTTTGGAAGCACGTTCTTCAGAAAATCCGTCTTTGTGGAAAACTAAAGCCTTCGTTTTCGATGGTGAGACGTAAGCGCAGCTGAACTGCAGTCCCAGGACGACACGAACTGAGTCCGTTACTTATGCGTAATTATAAGTTGGAAGGTTTTGAGAAAAAGGTGGTAATAGGGAAATTAATCATGAAAAGTAATTAACGTTATCGATAATAAAAGTAAAATAGAAAATTACGATGTTTCATTATTTAAGTACAGAAAGCACGTTGTGTTTCAATATAAACAGACAATTATTTCTCACAATTTGCAGCTGTGGAAGAAGCACTATGTCTTGTTTAAGACCGATGTAGAAAATGAGTGAACTTAATATAAAAAAAGGGTACTCGTCTCGAAAATGTGATTAACGTTGTAAATCCGCATTTCCTCACGATACCCTAATTAAGGTTATTAAAAGATTGACTCATGGTAAATATCTTTCCTGTGCTCTATATTGACAATAATGAAATTAATTTTTTCAATATCAATATCGGCTAAAATTCGGTATTTTCCAACACGATAACGCCAATACTTCTTTAAATTTTCTTTTAGGCTTTTACCCAATGCCACAGGATCCTCTGTACCAATCAAGTTTTTCTCTATCCATGCAACGATCAGTCTTTGTTGTGCTTTATCAATTTTTCCTAAACTTTTCATTGCCTTTTTTGTATAAACAACTTTGTATGACATAAATTATAAACCAAAATTTTCTTTTAGTTCCTCATGAGTGTAAGTTTCATGAGAATCGTTGTTTTCATACTCTGCGATAACGTGCATATCGAATTCATCTTCCATCTTTTCTTCGAGCGTCTTTTTAAACAAAGTTGATAAAGGAATGTTGTTTAATTTTGCATACTCTTTGAAGGCTTGTGATTCTTCTTCATTTAATCTAATTGTAATTGTATCCATAAAAATCACCTCTATATCATTGTCACACAATGTAACACATTTATACACCGTATTTTAAAGGTATTTTAATTATTTTGAAATGTTATCGGAATTCATCGAACCTAGAACACACTTTTTCAGGAGCTCTTAACCTCATCCAATTCCCCAACTTTCCAATAATAATGCTATCGCCGCTTCTAATTCAGCCTCCGGGATGCCGGCAAAGCCAAGAATCATTTTTGGCGAAGGATCAGATTCTTTTTCGAGTAAGTAAGAAGAAAGAGGGTGGATTTTAATTCCTGCCTCCCATGCTTGTTGGACGAGTTCGTCTTCCTGCATCCCATTTTTTACGTTCAGGACGATATGGAGGCCGGAGAGTTCGCCAATAACGTCGACTTTGTTCTTATAAGGCTTTAAGACATCCTGTGTTTTCTCTAACTTGCGTCGGTAAATTTTCCGCATGCGGTTCAAATGCTTTTCAAATTCGCCTTCTTTCATAAATTGCGACAGAATATGCTGATCGATTCGGGACACGGAGCAATGATAATAGGACAATTCCTTTGTTTTATATTTTTCCAATAAATGGTTGGGTAATACCATGTAGCTAATCCGAAGTGATGGAATGAGCGATTTGGAAAAAGAGCCTAAATATACGACTTTTTCACGATGATCCATACTTTGCAAAGAAGGAATGGATTTTCCGCTGTAACGGAATTCGCTATCGTAATCATCTTCAATAATGTAGCGATTTTCTTTTTCGGCTGCCCAGTTCAGCAACTTCATACGGCGATTGACGGAAAGTACAGATCCATATGGAAAGTGATGAGAAGGAGTCACATAGACAGCATCAATGTTCGCTTTCTCGACAGACTCTATTCTAACGCCATCTTCATCCACTTCTAAGGCCTGCACGTTGTTTTGATAACTTTCCAATATGTGTAAAATTACATGGTAGCCCGGATTCTCGACACCGTAAACCGTATTTTTATCAAACAAAAGGAGGAGCTGCTGCAGGAGAATATCGCTTCCCGCCCCAATGATAATTTGATCGACGGAACATTTTACCCCACGGGCATGGTATAAATAATGGGCGATCTGCTTTCGCAATTCCAATTCTCCTTGTTTATCCCCGAGTAAAAGCAAGGAGTGGTTTACATGATCAATGGTGTCTCTTGCATATTTTCGCCATTGCGCAAAAGGGAAATTCTCTGTATCAATCCGGCTTGGATGAAAATAATAGTTGATTTCCTTTTTTTCAATTGATTTTTCATTAGCGGTGTTTGTTTCCGTTTGAACATATTCCAAGTCTTCATAGGCCAGGACGAAGTAGCCTTTTCTTGGCAACCCTTCAATATATCCTTCCGCTATTAATTGTCCATACGCATTTTCTACTGTGTTTTGACTCACCTTTAAAAACTCGGAGAGCTTTCGTTTCGAAGGCAGTTTGGATCCATATTCCAGACGGCCTTCTGTTATTTCGTTTTTTATAAAATCGTACAATTGTTCATATAAAGGAACATCATTTGTTCGGTTTAAATGACACGTTAACATATCCATTTTTTTCCATCTCCTATAATTTTGTCTGCACTATTTTGAACGGCCAATTTTAAAACTGATACCATCGTATTTACCAAAACTGAATATTTCATTAGGATCACTTACTCTCTATAATAAAAAATAAGAGAAAGAATTACAACTTTGAATGGAGTGTAATAAATGGGAAATCAAAAAGATTTTATTGAAATAACTAAAGGTGGCGTCATTATGGACGTTATTAATGCGGAGCAAGCGAAAATTGCAGAAGCTTCTGGTGCAGTAGCTGTTATGGCATTAGAAAGAGTTCCATCTGACATTCGTGCAGCAGGTGGAGTAGCTAGAATGGCGGACCCACGAATTGTTGAAGAAGTCATGCAGGCGGTAAATATTCCGGTTATGGCAAAAGTACGTATTGGTCATATTTCGGAAGCGAGAGTACTTGAAGCAATGAAAGTGGATTATATTGATGAAAGTGAAGTGTTAACACCAGCAGATGAGGAATTTCATCTTCTAAAAAGTGATTACAACGTACCATTCGTTTGTGGTTGTCGTGATTTAGGGGAAGCGGCGCGTCGAATCGGAGAAGGTGCTTCCATGTTGCGTACGAAGGGTGAACCAGGAACAGGGAATATTGTGGAGGCTGTTCGTCATCTTCGTAAAGTAAATGCACAAGTGCGTAAAGTAACAAGAATGAATGATGATGAATTAATGACAGAGGCGAAAAACCTTGGTGCTTCTTATGAACTTTTGAAGCAAATTAAAGCAGAGGAAAGACTTCCTGTCGTTAACTTTGCTGCAGGTGGGGTAGCAACGCCAGCAGATGCAGCATTAATGATGGAATTAGGCGCAGACGGTGTATTTGTCGGTTCCGGTATTTTTAAATCCGAAACCCCTGAATTATTTGCCAAGGCAATCGTTGAAGCTACAACGAACTATAAAAACTATGAGTTAATTGGAGAATTGTCAAAAGAGCTCGGTACAGCAATGAAGGGAATTGAAATTTCTTCATTAAGTACGGAAGAAAGAATGCAAGACCGTGGTTGGTAGGTTTTTAGGGAGCCATCTGTTTTAGAGAGTGGGTGGCGTTCGATTGTAAAAAACATGGAAAGATAGGTTGAAATAATTAAATTGAAACGGAGTAAGCAAGCATGCATATCGCTCTTGCTGCACCGTTTTTTTTATTTGGGGTTCGGTTTATCGTGAGGAAAGCTAGCAATGATGTACAATTCTAACGAATCGTCCTATCACAATGAGTTGCCTCGTCGACAATAAGCCGTGATTATAGCTAACGGAACTATAAAAAAGAAAATGCTGTCCAAAGAAACAATCAAGATCATCTCCATGGACAGCTGTTAGGTTGTAATTGAGAATCTATAGACTTCAATCTTTCTACTGTGAAAGTACTTCTATTCAGCTATTTCAATTGAACAGACTCGGTAACATTAATGAAAGTTGCGGGATAAAAGTAATCAATGCTAAGGCAACGAGCATGACTGCAAAAATAGGCAGGGCTGCTTTAACAACTACTTCAAATGGAGTTTTCCCAACGGAGGAAGCGACAAATAAGTTAACTCCTACCGGCGGGGTAATATAGCCTATTGTTAAGTTAACAATCATGATTACACCAAAGTGAATAGGATCAACGCCCAACTGTGTAGCTACTGGCAATAATATTGGCGTTAGAATGACAATGGATGCAACAACATCAATAAACGCCCCGATAACTAATAAAAATATATTAATCATGATTAAAATCATAATTGGATTATCAGATATTTCTACCATATATTCAGCAATGGTTACTGGGATCCTTTCAACGGTGAGTAAATAAGCAAACGCCAATGATAAACCTACCATGAATAAAATAGCACCTGTGATTTTTAACGTTTCTACCAGACTGTCATATATATCTTTTAAACGTAATTCTTTATAGATAAACACTCCTACAATAACAGCATAGCCTACAGCTACTGCAGATGCTTCAGTCGGTGTGAAAATCCCCGCGTATATACCCCCAAGTACGATAAGGGGAGTGAGTATGGCCCAAATTGACTTTCTGAATGAATTCCAGACGTCTTTAATGCTAAACTTCGCATAATCTGATGGCTCTACATCTTTTTTTCTTTTTACCATAAAGTAAGAGGCTACCATTAATAAGACACCGATTAAAATTCCCGGGATAACACCAGCTAAAAATAAGCTGCTAATGGACAATCCACCTGCGACACCAAGTAGAATAAACGATATGCTTGGGGGGATTATAGCACCCATTGAGCCTGCAGCCGCAGTTATTGCGGAGGCAAAACCGCTTCCGTAGTTTTTTTCTTTCATCGCAGGTATCATAAATGACCCTACTGCAGCAACAGTTGCTGGACCTGACCCGGAAATAGCGGCAAAAAACATGCAGGCCAAAACGGTAACAATTGCTAATCCGCCTGTCACAAAACCTACAAGGGATTGAGCAAAGTCCAATAATCTTTTGGCCACGCCTCCCTTACCCATTAGAACACCGGCAAGTGTAAAAAAGGGAATTGCCATTAAAGGAAAGGAATCGAGTGCAGTAAATGCTTTTTGGGAAAAGGTGGTTATTTGGACGTTATCTGCGGCAAAAATAATGGTGATCACTGTTGATATGCCAATGGAGATCCCAATTGGCATGCTTAGTAATATTAGTAAAAACAAACTCCCAAAAAGTACAACAATGGTCACAATAATCTTCCTTTCATTTCAAATTCTCTCTCTTTACCGTTCAATTGATTAATTTGCTCCTTTTCTGATAATAACCATTGCTTGTTGAAATAAACGAATACTCATAAGAAATCCTGCAATTGGGACTCCTAAATATACAATCCACATCGGAACTTCTAATGAAGGGCTATATTGTGTCGTTTTTCCAATTGACATTGTAAATTGGGTACCGGCAATAGCTAAAAACAGAGCAAAAGCAAACCACATTACTAAGATTATTAACTCAAGTACTTTTTTGGGACCTTTGGATAACTTATCTTTTAAAATTTCTACTCGGATATGTGTATTTTGTTGAACCGCATAACTGGCAGAAATCCAAGCGATCCATATTAGAATATACCGTGCAAGCTCTACACTCCATCCCATTGGGAAAGTAATAACATATCTGGAAACGACTTGAGCTATGACTAATAAAACGATAAATGCTAAACTAACAACAAGTATCCATTCTTCAAGTTTTTCGTTTAAAATAGTCTTTAATTTCATTGACGATTACTCCTAACGATTACTCAACTTATCTATCAATTAAATTTAATCCCACAAAATTCCGACGCTTTCATCAAGATTCGGTTTACTAATCGTGGAAAGTCCCTCTTTTCCTACTAAAAGTAAAATACTTTTATTCTCTAAAATTTTCCTATCCAAATAAAGTAAACTGCAAACGTTGCCATTTAACAGGCACTATTTTTTAGAAATGGAATTTAGCATCGAAAATGAAGTAGTAAGAAGAGGGACTTTCATTTATTAAATGCATAGACTTAAACATCTGTGGTATTCAAGTAGCAGTAAAGTTTCCCTTCTTTCAAATAGGGTCAAATTCCGATCTACTAACAAGTTCATTCAAAAGAATTTAATTTAGTTATTCTTTGCCTCTTTAGCTAACTCAACTATATCTTTGCCTACTTTTTCAGCATGCTCATCAAATATAGGTTGTATTGCTTTCTGAAACTCTTTTTTCTGTTCCGCAGTCAGTTCGTTTACTTCCATTGATTCTTTTAACTTTTCTAACTTGTCATCTTCTTGTTCCACATTAAGTTCTCTTTCGTATTCATTCATGTCAGCCGCTGCTTCCATTACGAGGTCTTGTAAATCCTCAGGCAGTGAATCATAATAATCTTTGTTCATTATGCCAACAGTTGCTGTGAAAGTATGTCCTGTTAATGATAAATAATCCAATACTTCATCGAATTTTTCATTAGAAGCGACCGTTATTTCGCTATCTAGTCCATCATATACACCTTGTTGCAATGCAGTATAAGTTTCACCAAATCCTAACGGTGAAGCATTAGCTCCTAAACTGTTGAACAAATCCTCATACATTTTGTTTTCAATAACTCGCATTTTTAACCCAGAAATATCCTCTGGTTTTTCGATAGACCTTTGGTTATTAAGAACATGGCGAAAACCATTTTCCTGATAACCCGTGCCAATTAAATCTAAATCGGCAAGAGATTCATTTAAAGTATCACCTAATTGTCCATCCATTGCTGCATATACGTGTTCACGAGATTCAAACAGGAATGGCAGGTTATAAACGGAAAATTCCGGTTGAAAACTGGACATAACAGCCGTAGCCACCTGCGACATTTCAACATTCCCTAATTGAACCGCTTCTATTGATTCCCTCTCCGAAGCGAACAATTGTCCATTGGGAAAGAGTTCAACTTCTATACGCCCATCGGACTTTTCCTCTAAATCTTCTTTAAACTTTTCAGCAGCAAGATGAAGAGGCGTGTCTTCTGATAAAACATGAGCAAACCTTAAGACGTGTTTTTCATCGGATGACTCATTGCCATTATCAGATTCGCTATTTGAACTTGTATCATTTGAAGAACATGCAACGATGAATAACATCGAGAATGCTAATATGATTAATAAAAGTGGTAATTTTAATTTCTTATTTAAAACCATTTATTTTATTCCTCCAGAGATTAATAATGATTTTACATCATTAAAGTTATTATTATATAATACCCATTTACTGACCGTTATCCAAACTTATTTTGCTGACAAAGGTTTTGCTAGAGATAAACTTAACCCCTTTGTAGGGGCTAAGTAGTTATTCGTTTAATTCAGTTTTGAATTCTCCGCCTACAACATGAAGAGGCTTTGTTCCGACTGGTTCTTCAAAAAACCATGCACCCAAATTACTGACTTGAGGAACGTCCTGGAATGTTACAAGAATAGCATTTTCCGTTTCGGACGTATTGCAATGCGCGTGATCTGACCATGCAGGGGCTAGTACAAGGTCTCCCTTTTTCCATTCAATTTTCTCCCCATCAATCATACTATATCCTTCGCCTTCAAATACAAGGAAAAGTGCAACATTGGAATGGCGGTGTGCATGATCCTTTTCTCCTGGCTTAAATACTTGGACAATTACATTCATAGAAGGTGAAACGCCTGCTCCTTCAAGATCTTTATGGACAAGCGAGACGCCAGTGCTTCCTGCACCACTCTCATCTAAAGATTCCATCATCTTTGGATAAACCTCTTCCCATTTCCAAGAAGCAGGTCGTAGCTGAGGTTTCATTGTCTTTGAGCGGAATTCCTGGACGGACATAATTTCTGTTCTGTCATTACTCATGGTTTTTACCCCCGTTTTTTGATTGTTTTCACTTACCAGTATAATTAACCGACTATTATAATACAATACAATTATTTCTATAAAAGTAATAGGTTAAGCCTATGATATAGTATAGAACCTATTGCATTCTGTGCAAAAACTGCTAATAAAGGAAAAGCTGTGATTGAATGTTCTCAAGAACTGTAATAAACTAATACAAATGAGAAATTGCGAAAAGAGTGGGTTTAATGGAGATAAGACAACTTGAATACTTTTTAGCCGTATGCAAAGAACTTCACTTTACAAGGGCAGCTGAAAAGTTAAATATTTCCCAGCCCTCACTAAGTCAACAGATTCGTGTTTTAGAAAATGAGCTTGGTATGCTGCTGTTTGATCGGATTGGGAAAAAGATTAGAATTACGGAAGCAGGGCAACTTCTGCTTAAGCATAGTCGGAATATTTTTTTTGAATTAGAAGAAATACATAACGTGATGGATGACCTAAAGGACTTAGAAACAGGTCGAGTTTCGATAGGAGGATTATTTACGGCAGTTACCTATCTTCTCCCACCTGTTATACTCCGCTATCACCGTCAATATCCTGCTATAGACCTGGCTGTATCTGGATTAAGATCTGATGATATCCGGAATCAGCTCATACGGGGGGAATTGGATTTGGGTATTTTATTAATGGACGATGATGACGAGATTGATAAAGAATTAGAATGTATTCCCCTATATATGGAAGAGTTTGCGTTGGCTGTTCCAGCAACACATGAATTAGCTAATAAAGATGCTGCTTCGCTTAGCGTTCTTAAAGATACGCATAACATTATGTTCCCAACCAATTATTTTACGCGACAAATCCTAGATAGACATTGTCAAACCCTTGGATTTGATCTTCATTCCTTTTTAGAAATGACGACAATGGAATCATTAATGGACATGGTAGCTGATGGAGCTGGTGTGACCGTATTGCCAAAATCCTATCTCGAATTCAAGCAGATGAAAGAAATAAGTATTATATCTATTTCCGACTCTTTGCCTATAGGAAGTCTTGGAATCTTTTACTTAAAAGATAAGTATATGAACCGTGCGACTCGCGCCTTCGTTGATGAAATTCTTTATAGTATTGAAGTAGATGTACAAAAGTAATCCTTTGGAAAGGGATTTTAGAAGCAGGACTGTATGAATGCATTGGAAACATTATTAGAGGAAAAGGCTATGAATAAATAGACTAAAGAATAGTAGCAAGTCTCTCGTCTTTTTGTTGCTTCAAATAGGTGAGCCCCCAACGTTCTACCGTGTAGATATAGAAACGATAGTTTACCGTATATAGAATTAGCTTATCCAATGTACATAATATATAGGAAATATATGGTGTTTGCACCCATATTCTGTATATTATAAAAAGATAGTAAACGATGAAAAATGTGTATGTTTTACTTTAATACTAAAAAAGAGGTTGTTACATGTTCTCACTTCCAGAGTCGACAGATATTTTTATTTTAAATGGAGAACACTCTGTACCTTTAGTTCTTCTTTCCATCGCTATTGCGTGCTGTGCTGCCTATACCGCTTTATCCATGAATCAGAGAATGCAGCAAACTAGCTTTTTTCATAAAAATTTTTGGCTGCTTCTCTCTTCCATTGCAATGGGTCTAGGTATCTGGTCAATGCATTTTATTGGCATGAGTGCGTTTATGCTACCGATTGCGATGAATTATGATGTATTCCTTACGATTATTTCCGCCATTCCAGCTGTGTTTGCCTCCTATCTTGCATTTTATTTTGCAAATAGAAGATATACAACACATTGGTCGTATTTTATTGCTGGGATCATCATGGGGCTTGGCATATCCTCCATGCACTATATAGGGATGGCTGCAATGAAGATGGATGCAGAATATGTTTATAAACCGTGGATTTTTCTGGCTTCCATTGTCATTGCCGTTGTGGCCTCTTATATCGCCTTGTATACCTTTTCTACTTTACAGAAATATATGCGCAATCAATTAGTAAAGATAACGACCTCCATCTTATTAGGTCTGACTATCACTAGTATGCACTATACAGGAATGGCTGCCATTGTTTTTTATGTAAGAAGACCATTGATAGATAACCTAAATGGAATGCATCACATGGATACAACGTTATTGATTACTGTTGTCACCGTAGGGATTTCCTTTCTCTTACTTATTGCTGGTTTAACGAGTTTACTTGATCGCTATGTGGATCATCGTTTACACCATTTTGACGCTTTGACACTTTTACCAAATCAAAGGCAGTTTGAGAAAGAACTAAATCATATAGTTACAACTGGGACGCTGGCTATTATTCACATTCATAACTTGGAGAAGTGGATTTCCGGTTATGGATATACTTACGGAGATAAAATGATACAAGCAGTAAGAGATATCATTCAGAGCAAGAAGCCCGAATATGCAAAGGTATATCGTATCGAAGGAAATCGGTTTGCTATTTTTC
Organism: Virgibacillus sp. W0181; assembly: GCF_051846915.1. Taxonomy (NCBI): domain Bacteria; kingdom Bacillati; phylum Bacillota; class Bacilli; order Caryophanales; family Bacillaceae; genus Virgibacillus; species Virgibacillus sp. W0181. The sequence goes on along the minus strand of NZ_JBPYCR010000038.1, from coordinate 20,743 downwards.
AATTCGGTGAATCGGGCTATGAAACGATGAAAAAATCAATGAAAGATGTTCTAACTGTTTTAGAAAACCCGTTGGAAGTAGATAACAAGCAAATAGTGTTAGAGGTTGTTTGTTCGTTATCTCATTCGAAAGAAAAGAAGGTAGTCAGAGGCCTGTTTTCTAATAGTATGGCTGTCCTGCAGCACCCTTCTATTGCGTATAAACATGAAGTGATTGAGTATGATCCTGCTGTACATACGTATACTTTTGAGAGACAAATTGTTCAAGATATTAGTAAGGCAATAGCGAATCGTGAGTTGTTTATGGAATATCAACCTAAAGTATGTTCGAAAACATACGAGGTATCTGGAGTAGAAGCATTATTGCGTTGGAAACATCCCGTATATGGTATGATTTCTCCGGGCGTGTTCATTCCCATACTGGAGAATAATGGGCAGATCGTGGATGTGACGGACTGGGTGATCGAAGAAGCTTGTCGTCAAGCAGCTCTTTGGCTAAAAGAGGGGGTGCCTTTTCGTCACGTATCGATTAATATCCCTGGTGTCTATGTTACTTCGTCCAGGTTACTGAATGTAATTATTCATAATCTATTAAAATATAAGGTGGATAGTCATTATATTGAGCTGGAAATTACAGAAACGAGTGTCATTCATGATATTGAAAACGCAATTAATGCTGTAGAGCAATTTAGAGAGCTTGGTCTATCTGTAGCGTTGGATGATTTTGGAACGGGACTGTCCTCCTTGTCGTATTTAAAAAGAATGCCTGTTTCAACAATAAAAATTGATAAATCATTCGTAGATGGCGTTCCACTTTCTGAAAAAGATTCCGATGTTTTAAAATCGATTATCATCCTTTGCTACTCCTTAAATTTAAGTGTAGTCATTGAGGGAGTGGAATCGAAAGAGCAAATGGATTTTATTACATCGATGACAGAAAAACCGTTTGTGCAAGGATATTATTTTTCTCGCCCATTACCGGTGAAAGAGATTGTTACTTGGATAGGGAGGGAGACACCAACGAAACTGCAAGGGGTGTGATGACTCCCTGCTTCTTAAATGAAAAGTGACAAAATAAAGAGCTGCGTCTTTTCTAAGGCAAGTTGGTGATGTGGTTCTGTTTTTATCAAATAATCATACGAAGATAAGAAAAGCGCAAGCGCCCTGCTTAGAAACGTAGCGACTGCGCCAGCTCAAAGCTGGTGGTTCGATGTTGGGACTGTAGCTTCGCTTTCGCCCCACCGTAAAGATTTGCCACGCAAAGTGGCGGTTTTAATCGAACATTCCAAACTATCCTAGATAAAGGAATCATGCCCCTGCAAAAGGGGATACGTGAGTTGGGCGCAAAGCCCGTTTTTAGTTGGCCTTCCTTTGTCTTACCGAATCGATGATGACTTTCACCCAAGGGCATAAGGGCGACTAAGCCTCTGTCTAAAGCCAATCGGCAAGTCTTCTTTATCGTAAGGCGCTGCGGGAAGTCGCCTAGTTGCTGGTTCCTTTGGCGTATATACAGTTTTTTGTGATTAAAAACGCTTCATGCATTTCATAAACCAGTTCAGGTAAAAAAATCAGCGTTTCGACAAATTATGACAGACATTGATAAAAAAATTGTATATTATTAAACATAGGACTTTATGATGATCAGATACAATTTAGCATTTATGAACAACCTCTATAAATACATAGATACAAGAAAAAATAGATTTAACATTAAATAATACGAGCTATAATTTTCGGCTTAAATAATCTATTTAGAAGAGAGTGTGCTAGAAAATGAGAAAAATCCTGTGGGCCGGTCAAATTTCCGCACTTTTTGGAGGAATCATGCTGTCGTTAAGACACTTTCTTGTAGCTCCGGCAAATCATTATTGGATCGTTCTGCTTATCGTAATAATTGGATTTATTCCTTCCCTTTTAGCCTTTCATAGTATTTTAAAGCGGTTCACTCCTTTTATTGTTGTTTGTAATGCGTTATTTATTGTTTCAAGTGCTTATTTGTTGATGGGGGAAATTGCACTAAGTGGTGTTTTTCTGCTCGTTCCTGTTTTGTCTTTGTTATTTAAAAACCGAAAGCTATATTTCTTTTCAGCAACCAGTTCGCTGCTCGTATTTATACTTAGCACGAATGATACGGCAAGCCCTACAGAATTTGTAATCCTGCTTGATCACTTGACTTCATTTCTAATCATGACTTTTTTGATTTTTCTAGTAGCGCAAGAGCTGATCGATAATACAAAAAAAGAATCGAAACAAATTCATACGATCATGAGTTTATCGCGAAGTGTTGAGGCCAAGGACATGTATACGAAGGGACATTCACAGCGGGTGGCATTATTAAGTCAGACGATTAGTAAATATATTCCTGAAGTGGATCGAGAACTTGCTTTTCAAACAGGTGTAATTCATGATGTTGGTAAGCTAACAACACCGGATATGATTTTATTAAAAAAAGCAAAATTAACTGCCCAAGAGTATAATATGATGAAGAAACATCCGAGTGAAGGGGCTCATATTTGCAGAAGCTTGGGAATTTCAGAAGAATATATTGATGGTGTTTTATATCATCATGAAAGATGGGATGGACAAGGTTATCCAGAAGGTCTTAAGGGTGAAGATATACCTTTAATTGCCCGAATAGTTGGAATTTCTGACGCTATTGACGCCATGTCTTCAAATAGAGCATATCGAAAGGCATTGGATTTTAATAAAATTCGAGAAGAAGTAGAGCGCGGTAAAGGTACTCAATTTGATCCTTTTGTCTCTCAAATTGTCCTTGATAATTGGCATTATATTATAGAAAAAGTGCATCGGAAAAACATGCAACTAAATAGAGATCCGATTGAATTAGCAGCAGTAACTTCAACAGGGAAGCCTTAAAATTTATCACGGGTCAATGCGGGGGATGTGCCACAGAAAATATAGGTGTGCTCAAACTATTACCAGCACACCCCCCCCGCTGTAAAATCCACACAACCTTTTATGCATCATCTTCACACATTTTTCCGTCTTCTAGTATTTCTTTGAAATCATCCAATGAATATTCTGGTGAAACTTCAATACGAGGAATTTGATACAGATCTTCTATCGCTGTTGGTGATGCAAAGCCTTGTTCTGTAGTGAAAGCTACTTTAAAGGGATATTCCTTTACTATTTCAATTGTTTTCCTGGTATATTCACCAAAGGGATAGGCAAAGGCAAAGTATTTTCCATTTAGATTATGAATACTTTGTTGTGAATCATCGGATTGGATAAAAAGAATAGCATAGAAAAAAATAAAGCTTCATAAAGATAAACAGGCGTAAGTCTTTTTGATTTGCTCGGTTTTCAGAGCGCGCTACGTTCAAATTATTCGGTTATCGGGTCAAATTGTTGCTTAATACTTTATAAGAGAATGCTTGTTAACGCTATGGAGTGGGGGATACCTATTGAATAAAATTCTATTACATGTAGAAGGATTGGCTGTCTTAGCATTAAGTCTTTATTTTTACGGATATAGCCAATTTAGTTGGCTATGGTTTTTTATTTTGTTGTTTTCACCAGATATTTCAATGCTTGGATATTTATTTAATAATAGGATTGGGGCTTTGGTTTACAATGTAGTTCATACATACAGTTTATCAATTGGAGTAGTTATCTGCGGGCTAATATTATCAAGTGAAACTATTTTAGCGATCGGTTTAATTTGGTCCTCTCATATTGGAATGGACAGAATGATTGGATTTGGATTAAAGTATCCGACAGAATTTAAAGACACTCATTTAAATCGAGTTTAATCAATTGATCATTTAAAAACCTTTGTTGAATGTATATGGTAATTCAATATCCGGCGCAGTTGTTGTAGAATCGTCCAGTAATTGAATGATTTAGTAACGTTTAGTTCAAGCAATGGATAAGGAGAGGGCTGTATGAGGCGGACTGTTCGTCTTTCAGAAAAATTTCTAGTTGTGGGATATGCTTATATTTTTCTATTCATGATCGTACAGGATTTGATTCCATTGGGGACATTAAATGACGTTAAGACTATTGCTTCGTTACAGTCTTTTAATGAAACACTGGTTGTTACAATGATTGGTTTGGTGCAAATACTACTTTTAATGGGCGGGGTTCTATTTTTTATAGGAAAAGGATACCCTGTTTTAATCAAGATTTGGCTGATTGTTCATCCATCATCTATTTTTTTAGGTGCAATTATGGCATGGTGGGTTCCTTATTTATTTGGGATTGGTGCGGAAGAGAGGGTAGAAAGATATAATGCTATGTTTGGAAATACCCATGCTTTCCTACCTGTCATGAACGGAATAGTTCCGAATACTCTTCACACTATTTTTCATTTTGCGTTATTTGTTTGCATTATTTTAACAGTTTATATATTCCTAACAAATTATAATAGGGCAGGTACAAAAAACAAACCGGCTCTTTCTAATAAGGCAAAAGTAAACAGATGAAAAGATGAAGAAATACGGATATTATCTGGTACTATCTTAAAGTTAGGAAAGGAAATAGGAAATCATGACATATGCCCCTTTTAGAACACGTATTTGCGCTTTTTTATTGGATTACTTTGTTATTGTTATATATGGCATTTTTATAGTAGGGTCTATATCTTTTATATTTCAGTCATATATTACACCTTTATTTTCGGGTTCACCAGTTATTGCTGAAGTGACTGGATTTTTAATGATGACACTTCCAATATCTCTTTATTTTATAGTATGTGAACGTTCAAAATGGCAGGGAACATGGGGCAAGAAGAAAATGGGTATTCGTGTAGTTGATGGAAGTGGGCAACGTATTGGACTCGGTCGCTCGATTATGCGCACAGTAATCAAGTTTCTCCCTTGGGAGGTAGCTCACTTTGGTATATGGCGATTAATGCTTCCTACAAATTATTCTGAGATAACCATTTTTATCATTTTAAATGCTGTAAATCTTGCTATAATTTTATATTTAATAATACCCTTGACCAATAAAAAAAGAAAAAATGTTTATGACTGGATTGCGGGAACAGTAGTTGTTCGATAAAAACAGATACTCTTCGTGCTGTTATCGGGCTTGTAGATGAAGTAATAATCGTCGTCCATCATTGACGTAAGGGCAATTTAGTTGTATAGCAAGTAAGGGGGCGAACGAGGTTAAAAACATTAATATTGGACTGATTTTGTTGTTATCAAGTGCCATTATTTATGGTTCAGTCTTAATATCAGCATCTATTTATTCTCAAGCATTGGCTCAAACAAGTTGGGAAGGGGAACACGGTATTTTTGGTACGGCTATAAGAGAAGTAGGAACCGTTCCGATAATTATTACTGTATTATTAGCGTTAGCAGGTGTGATTTTTATTGTTATATCGATGAGGGAAAAATAACGCAGGAGGTTTATAAAATGTGGATGTTTGGGCTAGCACTAATAATATCTTTCGGGGTCATATTTGGATTTTTTGATGATAAAAAAAAGAAAAAGAAGGATTAATATAAATAACACACGTTTTAAGGAATAAAAGAAGTATCGCCACGGGCGGCGCCAATCGGGAAAAGCTTGTGGCTCGTTCCATACATAAGGGCTAGATTGTATAGTAAATATTTTGCTAATATGAAGAAAAAGGGAGCTGATTTGATGAATCTTTCTATCTTGGCTGCATTACTTGTAATTTTTATAGGTGCTTTTGGTTACAAAACTAAGAAGAAAAAAGAGTAAGCAATCGGATGCGATTCTCTAATATGGGAGGGCCTTTATGATAAAAGGAATGGGATTAATCTTATTAGGATTAATAATAATGTTAACTGGGATTTTTTCATCTACACAACTGGGGGCTTTATATGGTAGTATCATCGCTGCAATTGGAGGTTTAATTATAGGAGGAAGTGCTTCTTCCTTGGCAATAAAAAAGTTAGGTTCATAATTTTAATTATTAGTTAATAAGGAGCAATTCTGGAATAGGGTTATGCGGTTAAAGGGGCAGATTATTGAAGAATGATAGCATGATTTTGTTTTCTTTAATTAAAACGATAGTACTAGCTTGGGAAGTTCAAGATATTACATGTTGTCTTATAATTTTTATACCGGTTGCATTTTTTCATGGCGTTGTTAATGGTAGTGCTTCCCTCGGTATTATGATTATAGCCGACGGGAATGCAGATTGCTAAACGGTTTGACTGGACTTGCGGGCTTCATCGTTTTAGTTGTGAACGTGGTCGTTTTTGTTCGTACACGAATCAGGATTAACACCCATTACAATACGGTTTTTGAACAGTCGGAAAGACGTCCTAATTAAATCATTCTTACTAAACTTTTTTATAAAATAAGCACTTTAAAAATACATATCTTTGATTATTAACGAAATGGTTTTCCCTCAAAAGGCATTGGGGATAACCGTTACTTCCATTCGAAAATAGCATAACAGGAGACGAGAACAAAAATGGGAATTGAAACGGGAATCGGTCTTATTATCGGTGTATTTTTAATTTGGATTGGATACATTGCTCGAACAAAAGGAATAATTTCCTTACTAGCCGGTTTCTGGATAACGTGGGAACCGGTTAACAACGAAAAATTGGGCAACAGGATTGGTATTCTTTTTATCATTTTGGGTGTTCTTGCCATTTTAACAGCTATATTTACCATATGGTTTGGAGCTGTGGTTGGTAAAATCTCTGCAATCCTAGCCCTTATTGATGCGATTATGATCTTTATTGTAATCGGATTGGATCAAATGGGGCGTTGAAAGAAGTGTTTCTGTTTTAAGAGTTTTAATTTCAATGAAAAAAAGGAGCTCCATCCTGAGGGAAGTGGAGATAGAATAAAAGAAATAGAACAAATTTAAAAAATCAAATCGACCTTATTATGGAAGTTTTAGAAGATATGAGAGTTAAATAAAAACTATACTATAATCGGGCACAATTCCGAAATAAGGATTGTGACATTAACGAAGCTAGATTGCTGAATAAACAGGGTATACCATCTTCGCAACCTAAAGTTGACAAATTGCATTCATCAACGTATGGAACTTAACGAGTTGATTACTTATAATTTGATCTACAGACTACAAAGGAGGTTGGGAATGTAATGTTCGGAGATAAGCTTTTTAAGTTAAGGAAAGAAAAAGGATTTTCTCAAGAGGTTTTAGCTGAAAAATTAACTACAACAAGGCAGGCTATTAGTAAGTGGGAAAATGGTCAAGGATTTCCTGAAACAGAAAAAATATTGATGATCGGAAATATCTTCGGGGTATCTATTGATTATTTGCTGAAGGATACTGATGAACATAATGAGAAAAATAAGGAAGGTTACTATGTTAGCAAGGAAATGGCTGAAGGTTTTTTATTAAGTACGAGAAAAACTGCCAGACATATTGGACTGGGCTTTAGTCTTTTTGTTTTTGCTTTTGAGCCATACTTTATTTTCGGACTCAATTCAATTTTGGGGATGCTTTTAATTATTATTATTGCTACTTCGGGGGTCGTTGCTTTTGCAACACTAGGTTTCGATCAAGGAGAATATACTATTCTTAAACGAGAAGTTTTGTTATTCGACCAAAATTATTTTAAAGATTTGACATCAAGGTATGAGAATTTCAAAAGAAAGTATTCAGGGGTAATGGTTATTGGTGCTTGTTTATTAACGATAGGATTTTTGGCATTTGCTTTGGAGAAAAAGTTAGATATGGGAATACTAGTTCCTTATTATCCGATTTTTGTGGTTTTATTAGCCATTGGTCTATATATGACAATACGTATCCTTACGATACTTTCTGCATATCAATTATTGGTAAAAAACAAAGACCATACAAACCGATTTGGTTTCAAACTGCGACAGAAAGCAAAGAAAAAATTCAATGATATTTAAAGGAAATAACCACAACGGGCGCAATTAAGGAGCAAGGATTGTGCTATTAAAGGGCCAGATCGTTAAGTAATAAAGAATTATGGGGGTGTTACAAATATTGTTTAGTGTAATTATGAGAAAAGAAAGTAAACCAATTTTTTTAACCACTGTCTTATTTATATTAGCAATCATATTTTTGTATTTACCATTGACTTCAAACGAAACCAATCTATGGGTTGATATTGCATTCTTCACAATTTTAAATGTTGGCTTTTTAATCGCTGCTATTTTAGGGGTTAAGACAAAAAACAGACCCATTGCTTTTTTTAGCGTGTTAGTAAATAGTGCCTTCATTACCATTGGAATGCTTATCATTTTCACTTATCTATTTATAAACCTAATTATTTAAAAAGTTAATATTAGTTAATTTGAATGTGTAGCTATCGAGCGTGTTGAGGATTGAAGCTTAACTAGAGAGATTGATTCGTTAAACAAAAGGGTGCAGTTGTTGAATAAGCATTGTGTCGTTAAATGGCCATTTTACTGAAGAAAGAATGTTGTTTTTTGGTAAGGTGGAAATGGAGGGGATTTTTATGCAAAAAACACGAAAAAATACAATGTTAAAGGCGTTTGGATTATCTTTAATCATTACTTTAATTGCCTTTTTTGTCGTTGATAACCCAAAGCTTCATACAACGATATATTTACTTATTGTGGGAATTGCTTCGTTTGTCAGTCTCAATTTAATTTATTTAATCACTTCAAGAGCATATGAAAAGTTTTTGAAAGAGAATTAAATTGTGCCACAATCGGGTGGAGTTGTCGAAGAAGTCTTATGTTAGAGTCAGGCCATTTTGTTAAATTTCATACTAAAACAATTAATTTATATACAGTAAAAAGGGAGGATAATTGATGAGTAGAGATAAAAAAAACACGTACTTAGCGACTGGAATCGGTATAGGATTACCTTTAGGTGCAGCAATAGGGTTAATAATAATGGATAACTTGGCAATTGGCGCTGGCATAGGTTTAATTCTTGGAATAGTAATAGGTGCAGCTGTAGATTCAAATAAAACTAATAAAGAATGAATATAAAAGCTAAACTAGAATCAGGAGCTTTAGTTGAAGAAAAAGTCAATCAACTTAATAATAGAACCTTATTATCCAAGCTCCTTTTTATTGCGTTTTTTATACTGTGGACTCAGTTGTGAAAGTTATACGACCTACCTTGTTAATTAAGGTGCAACTAAAGGATTTGCACCTTATAAGTGACTCCGTCATATAATTCACAGCAGTTTTTAACTATCCTAGTCAAGACTGATATCTAGAATATTCCCCGTATTGCGATCAACATCCACTTCGTATTTTGCACCTTGTTGAGTTACGATCTCCACCTCATAAACTTGCATACCATTCTTTGAATCTAACTCTGCACTAACTACTTCCCCAGGAACATGCTGCACAGCTATATTTATTCCTTCAATAATATTAATTTGGCGAGATTCATTTTGTCTGTAGACATACCTCTGATTTTGCCAGTTCGCATACCGAGTTGGGCCCCAATAATTATACATAACAAGACTCCTTTTTAGTGTCAATTTAATGAGTAGTATATTATGCATACACCCGGATTAGGGTGTTATTCAAATCATGTATTGGTTAGGGGAATTTGCTTTTCTCGTTAGAAGTTCTAGGCTAACCTATAAGAGGAGATACCCATTCTATTACAATAACGGTTTGAAAATAAAAGATCGCCTTGCCGTTGACCGACAGATGGTTATTTAAAGTTTGTGTCAGAATGGGGCGCTGTTCAAGAATAATGTAATGCCGTTAAAGGGCACGTGGAGGAACAACCACGCTTTAATAATTCTCTAAACACTTTCTAAGCCCCTGTTTATTTATACTCTAACTTTACCATATTGGTCATCTAGGTTAAACTATATGTGACCGATTCGGTCAACCTGATATTGATGGAAAGGAGATTACTACCATTTATTCTAGATTCATTAACTTAAAACCAGATAAACAAAAGGAAATTATTAATGCAGCAATAAAGGAATTTGTCCAAAGTGGTTTTGATAAAGCATCAACAAATGAGATTGTAAAAAGTGCCAATATCTCTAAAGGTTCATTATTTAATTATTTTATTAGTAAGAAAGATCTTTATGTATATTTAATCGAGTACAGTGTGCAAATTCTTGATCGAATTACTGAACAAATCGATTTGAATGAGACTGATATATTTAAAAGAATCGAAAATATTGGATTGAAAAAATTACATATACAACAACAGTACCCACAAGTATTTGATTTCCTGGTTTCTACAAAACTAGAGGAATCGACTGAAGTAAAGGAAATTATTCAGCAAAAGGTAGAACCTATCTATGATAAGAGTAGGCACAAATTGTATGAAAGGATTGATTACTCTAAGTTTCGTGATGGGATCGATATTGAGAAAGTGATTGAAATCTTGAATTGGACAATGTTTGGATTCGGAGAAAAAGGTCTGAAACAAATAAATTCGTTTGAAAATATAAACGAATTTGGAGAGCACTATCTCAAGGAATGGGAGGTTTACTCTAAACTCCTAAAGGACAGTTTTTACAAGTAAGTATGAATACGAGTGGTTTTGGAAATTAGAAATCTAACGCGAAAGTGGAAGTGTATCATTTTGAAAAGGTGTGAGATTTTATTCAACGACTTCTATTTATTAAACTTCTGCATTATGAAAAGATATCTAAATCTTAAAAAGGAGTGACTATTTTATGACACAAGTTGTAAAAGTGCAAGGTTTACAAAAGATGTTTGGCAGATTTCAAGCGTTACGAGATGTTACATTCACAGTAGACGCAGGAGAAGTGGTTGGTTTTATTGGCCCCAATGGTGCTGGTAAATCTACTACAATCCGTATCTTGTTAGGGATTATCAAGCGGGATGGGGGTAATGCGACAATATTTGGTAGGGATGTTTGGAAGGAAAGCCTTGAAATTCATAAACGCATTTCTTATGTCCCAGGGGATGTTTCATTATGGGGTAATTTAACAGGTGGTGAAATCATTGATCTGTTTATGAAGTTGCATGGCAGCGTAAACAAGCAGAAACGAGATTTTTTAATTAGCCGCTTTGAATTGGACCCTAAGAAAAAAGCCAAAGCATATTCGAAAGGAAACCGTCAAAAGGTTGGTTTGATTGCAGCATTATCTGTTGATTCGGATTTATATATTTTTGATGAGCCAACCTCGGGGCTTGACCCTTTGATGGAACAAGTTTTCCAAGAAGAAGTTGAAAAAATCAAGGAATCAGGTAAATCCATTCTGTTGTCCTCTCATATTTTAAGTGAAGTGGAACGTTTAGCGGATAAGGTTGTCATTATACGCCAAGGTGAAATTGTGGAAACAGGTACCCTTGATGAATTACGTCATTTGACTCGTTCTGCCGTAACTTTAGCAACAGAAGGTGATGTGACTGAAATGGCCAAAGTGAGTGGAGTACATGATTTTATAGACAAAGATAATCAGGCGACTTTCTCTGCGGATAATCAACACATCAATCATATTTTAATGGAAGCAACTAAATTAGGTGTTAAAAAATTTGAAGCTATACCACCAACGCTTGAAGATCTGTTCATGCGTCATTATGAAGGCTAAGCGCCCGAAAGGAGGATGAAGTACGGTGAAGGAAAAATTTGCACGTTGGGATACTCTGTTCTTACAATATTTGAAACGTGATTGGAAAAAAGTAATTGTTTGGGTTTTAGGACTCGGTTTGTTTTCAGCTGGCTTTGTTCCAGCTTTTAAAGAAATAGCTAAAGGGCAAGGATTGATCGGAATGTTCGAAACATTAAAGAATCCTGCTATGATATCCATGGTGGGTCCGACACCAGTCGAAACAGCAACGGATTATACGCTAGGAGCAATGTATGCGCATGAAATGTTACTGTTTTGCGGCTTATTTGCGATGATCATTTCAGCCTTACATGTAGTAAGTCATACAAGAAAAGAAGAAGATCTTGGTCTGACGGAGCTCGTTCGTTCATTTCAAGTGGGGCGTCAAGCAAACTCGTTTGCTACAATTATAGAAATAATTTTCATTAATGTCTTATTGGCAATTTTTATTGCAGGGGCAATGATAAGCTTTGGAGCTGATACGATTACTACAGAAGGCTCCTTTTTATTTGGGGCATCAGTGGGAGTGGCAGGGATTATCGGTGCTGGGATTGCTCTGGTTATGGCACAAATTATGCCAACTTCATCTGCTGCGACAGGTTCTTCACTGGGGATAATCGGTTTGCTTTATGTTGTTCGTGCTGCAACAGATATATCCAATGTAAACTTATCCATGTTTAATCCCCTTGGATGGACCTATTTAACTTTTCCCTTTACGGACAATGACTGGACTCCACTTCTAATTGCTTTGGTATTCATTATAACCGTTATCATTATTGCTTTTGCACTTGAGGGAGCTCGAGATATGGGGGCTGGTTATCTTCCTGAAAGAGAAGGTCGAGAAAATGCTAAGAAATCTTTATTGTCTGTCCGTGGGTTATTTATCAAAATTAACAAAGGCACTATCATTAGTTGGTTAGTTGCTTTAGTTATTATGGGGGCAGCTTATGGTTCTATCTATGGAGACATGCAAACTTTTCTTGAAAGTAATGAAATGATGAAACAAATGTTCAGTCATTCAGGTTTTTCCATTGAAGAATCATTCACAGCCACGATCATGATGGTTATGATTTGTTTAGTTTGTATTTTACCAATTGCTATTGTTAATAAACTTTTTTCTGAAGAAAGCCGTTTACGCTTAAGTCAGCTTTATGCTACGAAAGTAACACGCAGCCAATTTTACTGGGTCAGTATTGGTATAGCATTTTTTGCAGGTTTAGTCGGAATATTATTAGCTGCCGGGGGTCTTGGTGGTACAGCTATCACAGCTATGGGGGATAGCTCAACAATGGATATATTTGATTTCCTTGCTGCTGGCTACAACTTCTTACCATCCGTATTATTCTTTACTGGTCTTGCGGCTTTAGCCCTCGGTTGGGCACCGAAACTGGGTAAGTTAGTTTATCTTTATCTTGCCTACTCCTTTTTACTAAATTATTTTGGCGGTATATTAGACTTACCCGAATGGTTTTCTAAAACAGCCATTCAAACCTGGATTCCACAAATGCCAATGAATGATTTTGATTTATCCGTTTTCCTTACAATAACTGTAATTAGCGTCTGTTTAATGGTAGTGGGTTACCTTGGTTATAATCGACGGGATATGATTGAAGGGACATGATATTAATCAAGAAGTAAGTGGTGATCATTCCGCGGAGTCGGACTCCTGTTGCTATTCAAAAAAGAGTGGTTTGTAGCCTTCAGTTTCTAAACATTAGTGTTTAAGTAATCGGGCGCTTCGCTGAATAAGCTTTGCGCCCGTTATTGCTTTATCGAGCTATATCGTTGAACGTCTGGTGCACTGTTGATCTGCCACCTGATTTGCCACAAGAAAATAGAAAAGGACTAAATCTCTGCTGATTTAGTCCACATCCCTTATAATGACAAGTATTCTTATTTTGGTTAAGCAGATTTCACTCTTGATCTAACGACTGGATAACCTAGGTCTTCAATCGACTTTTCGATATCTTCAATTGTTACAGTTTTTGGATCAAAATTTGTTCTTACTCTACTTGAGTTGAATAGCACTTCTACACTATCCTTTTCAGTCCCGTTTAATCCTTTTACAGCATTTTCAATCTTTTGTATACATGATGGACATGATAATGTTTCTAAATTAATCGTCGCTTTTTGCATAATATATCTCTCCTTTTTTTATATGAGGGCGGTAAATATTACGCCTAATCTCTTTACACCTCTAGTATAACTGACTTTTGCTTTTAATAAATTGATGAGCGTCAAGTTTCGCTTATAAACGGTAGCGAAGCAATCGCATACCATTTAAGATAACAACGAAGATACTCACTTCATGTGCTAACATTCCGATTGACATGTTCATCCAGTCACTAAATAGTAAGCCGGTTAATAAAATGACTACGACCCCGATTGCAATGGCAATGTTTTGTTTCATGTTGCTTGAAATGGATTTTGTCAATCCTAATGCATGCGTTAAGTGGCTGAAGTCAGAGTTCATCAAGACGACATCCGATGTTTCGATTGCAACGTCTGTTCCACTTCCCATGGCAATTCCAATATCTGCTAAAGCTAGGGAAGGACTGTCATTTACTCCGTCACCGACAAAGGCGACGATCTGGCCTTCTGCTTGCAATTTTTCAATATGGGCTGATTTATCTTCTGGTAACATATGTCCATGCGCTTCTGTAAGCCCGAGTTCACGGGAAACTAAGTCTACCGTTCCTTGGTTATCCCCTGAAAGGACGACAAGGTTTTTTACACCGAGTTTTTTCATGTTTTGAAGGTCTTGTTTCACACTTGGGCGGATTTGATCCCGAATGCCCATTAAAACTTTTAGTTCTCCATCGACCGCAGTAAGGACAAGTGAATTCCCATTTTCTTCAAATTGCTTGACGTCTTCACTAGCCTGTTTGCTTAAGGCAGCATTTTCCCTTTCCATTAAAGCTACGTTACCAACTGCAATACGGTGACCATTTACCTTTGCAATAATTCCTTCGCCTTTAACGACTTCTGTTTCTTCTACTGTGGAGAATCTTGTTTCCCCAATGTCATTAAGGACCGCTTTTGCTAATGGGTGATCTGATTCGCGTTCCACACTAGCCAAATACCCAAGAACTTCTTCTGTATTTTGTCCGTAGAATTCCTTTTCTGCTACTTCAGGATTTCCTACAGTCAATGTTCCCGTTTTATCAAAAATAACCGTATCTACTTTACTAAAATCATTGATGACTTCACTACCTTTTAGAAGGACACCATTTCGTGCACCATTTCCGATTCCGGAAACATTGGATACAGGAACACCAATCACTAATGCCCCAGGACACCCTAATACAAGAGCCGTAATTGCTAGTTCAACATTTTGTGTAAACAGCCAAATAATGATGCCAAGTCCTAAAACAGTTGGTGTATAGTACTTGGAGAATCGATCAATAAACTTTTCTGCTGCTGATTTAGAGTCTTGTGCTTTTTCTACTAATTCAATAATTCGGCCAAAAGTTGTGTCTTCTCCGACGCGTTCAGCCTGGATTTGAATCGTTCCATTTTCCAAAATTGTTCCTGCAAACACTTCCGAATCCTTTCTTTTGCTCACTGGTACAGACTCCCCAGTGATACTTGCTTCATTAATATGACCTTCACCAGTTACAACTATTCCATCTACTGGCACACTTGCACCTGTTCTTACTAACAAAACATCGCCTTCGTCTACGTCATAAATATCTACTTCTTCAAATTCATCATTTTCCATTTTTTTCATCGCAGTCTCTGGTGCCAACTCCGTTAATTCTCTAATAGCGGAGCGCGTTTTGTTTAAGGTACGCTGTTCTAAATATGCGCCAAATAAGAATAAAAATGTAACAATTGCTGACTCTTCATAGTTTTGAATTAATACAGCTCCAACAACAGCAATGGTGACTAATACGTCAATACTGACGACTTTTACTTTTAATGCCTGATAAGCTTGGATAGCAATCGGTGTGATCCCAAGAATGGACGCGATGATGAGTGACCAGTTAAATAGCATCATATTGTCTATACCGAAGCGACCAAAGAACCCAAGTACAATTAAAATAGTAATGATTAATGTAATTTGATTTTTCTTGCCTAAAATATATCTTTGCATATCGTTTTCCTCCTGACTTTATTGCTGCTGTTGATTCTAGTATAGGATGTTTCTTAAAAATAGTAATTGACTGCCATCAAGTTTTTACAATTACTTAGATATATTTTTAATTTGTTTGTCACTGGACGACACATTCTTCTCGTTTTGTCCTAGTAATTTAACTATGTGTGTCCATTAATCTATACTGGCATCCGCTTTATTAATATCAATGCGCAATTTCCGGGGGCAATGTTAAATTGTGTTAAAATAATAGAGAAGGGAAATGATTATTAATAAGAGCGCAATTGCAGAGCGATGAGATCAATGAAAGTCAATTAGGAGGTGGTGTGCGAACCATTTAGCAGGAATAAACAAGGGAGGGTTAATGATGAGTAAACATAAGATTTATACGATGAGTTTTTCCAAAGTTTATCCACACTATATTTCAAAGGCGGAGAAAAAAGGGCGTACTAAAGCAGAAGTCGATGAAATCATTCGTTGGCTGACAGGGTATAACCAGGAAGAGTTAGAATTGCAATTGGTTAAAGAGACAGACTTTGAGACGTTTTTTGCAGAATCCCCCCAATTAAATCCTTCTCGGAATTTAATTAAAGGGGTCATTTGTGGCGTCCGGGTTGAAAATATCGAAGAATCAACGATGCAAGAAATCCGTTATTTGGATAAACTAATCGATGAGTTAGCAAAAGGGAAGTCGATGGAGAAGATACTGCGGAAATAATAACAAAGATAAAATTTAAGGAGAGATTTTTAATACAGAGTGTTATGCCATTTTTAATGTTTCAAGATGGGAAAGCGGAAGAAGCAATGGAATTTTATACTTCACTAGTGGAGGACTCAGAAATAACAAGCATAGTCAGATATGGGGCTAATGAAACTGGAGAAGAAGGAACAGTCATGCAAGCTACTTTTACCTTGAAAGGGCAGCCATTTATGTGCATTGACAGCAATGTTAAACATGAATTCTCCTTTACACCTTCGTTTTCGATTTACTTAACTTGTGATACTTAAGAAGAGATTAAGCTACTTTATCAAAAGTTAAATGAAGGTGGGCAGCCACTTATGCCATTAAATGATTATGGTTTCAGCAAAAAATTCGGTTGGTTAAATGATCGTTTTGGAGTTTCATGGCAGCTTAATCTTCCCGCGTAATTAGAAAAACAGCCACATTTTACTTATCCATTAATCAGGTCAGATTGAATGTGGCAATAAGTTTGTAACAAATCAGTGATCGCTAATTCATTTCTTAATTCCAATCATCGCGACATAAAACAGAATTGAAGTACGTTAAATTTGCCGCCCTGATAGGGAGAACCACCTCATTTTTGTACGCTTATTTTTGTAGTTGTGGAGAGGGTGCCCAGAAACACCGGACCCTCAACCTTAACCAATCCCCCAACTTTCCAATAACAATTCTAGCGCCGTTTCTAATTCAGTTTCCGGGATTCCTGCAAAACCGAGAATCATTTTTGGCGATGGATCAGATTCCTTTTCGAGTAAGTAAGAAGAAAGTGGATGAATTTTAATTCCAGCCTTCCATGCTTGCTGAACGAGCTCTTGTTCTTGCATGCCATTTTTAACGTTTAGGACGATGTGGAGGCCGGAGTGTTCGCCGATGACGTCGACTTTGTTTTTGTACGGTTTCAATATGTCCAATGTCTTTTCAAGTTTGCGACGGTAAATTTTTCGCATTCGATTTAGGTGTTTTTCAAATTCGCCTTCTTTCATAAATTGCGACAGAATATGCTGGTCAATTCGAGATACGGAGCAATGATAATAGGACAGTTCTTTTGCTTTATATTTTTCCAGCAAATGATTTGGTAATACCATGTAACTAATCCGCAGTGACGGAATGAGCGACTTGG
This sequence comes from Virgibacillus sp. W0181, assembly GCF_051846915.1. NCBI lineage: Bacteria > Bacillati > Bacillota > Bacilli > Caryophanales > Bacillaceae > Virgibacillus > Virgibacillus sp. W0181. The sequence goes on along the minus strand of NZ_JBPYCR010000038.1, from coordinate 3,300 downwards.
AAAACGATCCTAAGTACACAACTTTCTCACGGTGATCCATACTTTGCAAGGAGGGAATAGATTTCCCGCTGTAACGAAATTCACTATCGTAGTCGTCTTCAACAATATAACGATTTTCTTTTTCAGCCGCCCAGTTTAGTAGTTTTATACGACGGTTGACGGAAAGGACGGACCCGTATGGAAAGTGGTGGGAGGGTGTCACGTAGACGGCGTCAATGTTCGTTTGCTCGACAGACTCTATTTGAACACCATCATCATCAACCTCGAGCGGATGCACTTTGTTTCGATAGCTTTCCAAAATATGCAGGATGACATGATAACCCGGATTCTCCACCCCATAAATTGTATGTTTATCTAATAAGAGGATGAGCTGCTGCAGGAGAATATCGCTTCCCGCACCAATGATAATTTGTTCGGCTGTACACTTTACTCCCCGAGCGTGGTATAAATAATGAGCAATTTGTTCTCGTAATTGTTTTTCACCTTGTTTATCTCCGAGTAAAAGCAAGGAATGATGTATAGGGTCGATTGTGTCACGGGCATATTTTCGCCATTGTGCGAAAGGGAAATGCTCTGTATCTATCCGGCTTGGATGAAAATAATAGTTAATCTCCTTTTTATCGTTTGATTTTTCATTAGCGGTGTTTGTTTCGGTTTGTACATACTCCAAATCTTCATAAGCTAGAACGAAGTAACCTTTCCGTGGTAACCCTTCAATATATCCTTCCGCTATTAACTGCCCGTACGCATTTTCTACTGTATTTTGACTGACCTTTAAAAATTCGGAAAGCTTTCGTTTCGAAGGTAGTTTAGAGCCGTATTCCAGGCGACCTTCCGTAATTTCCTGTTTAATAAAATCGTACAATTGTTCATATAAAGGAATGTCATTTGATCGGTTTAAATGACATGCTAGCATATCCACTTTTCCCATCTCCTTCTTCATTCATTTACACGGCGCACGGATGTAAGGATTTTAACCGCGTTAAAGACTTTGTCGACTATTTTCGCATCTGACACCATCATATTTATTAAAACTAAACATTTTATTGGGATCACTTATTTTTTATAATAATAGATAAGACAACAAAACACAACGTTGAATGGAGTGATAGAAATGGGAAATTAAAGAAGAGGGAAGACTTCCTGTCGTTAACTTTTCTGCAGGTGGGGCAGCGACGCCGGCAGATGCTGCTTTAATGATGGAATTGGGAGCAGACGGCGTATTTGTTGGTTCTGGTATTTTTAAATCCGAAACCCCTGAATTATTTGCCAAGGCAATCGTTGAAGCCACAACGAACTATAAAAACTATGAGTTAATTGGTAAGCTATCGAAGGATCTTGGCACAGCAATGAAAGGAATCGAAATCTCTTCATTAAGTACGGAAGAAAGAATGCAAGATTGCGGCTGGTAGGTTTCTCGGATCATAGAGTTTTCTTTCAGGCTGACTGCTACCCATTATGTCTACTGCTTCAGCTTCTCATATGCGTAACAGGATACGGTTATTCCAAAATATAAAGACGAGAGATAGGTTGATCATCTCTCGTCTTTACCTTCTAGGTCAGAAAATATAAAATTTTGTGCATAGCTGTCTAGATTAAGCATCCAGCCTTTTGGAGGTCTTAATCAATAACTCTTCGTGAAAAAATCCACCACTACGAATTATTGCTTAAGCTATGCCTGAGGCTTACTAGGGCGCTTGCGCTTTTCTTAAAAGATAAGAATGTATATAATTTAACCCCTACCACGGTGTCGTTTCCTGTGGTATTTTTAATGTATGAAGAAAAACATTTTAAAACAAATTTTCTTTGACGAAAATCAACATTGGGAGTCATTTAAAAAGAAACATAGAGATAGGATCCGTCCAGTAGTCATCAAGGAGGTGGAAAGGTTTCGGGACTGCGGGAATCCGAAAAACGGATTCAAACTTTTTGTTTGTGAAGGCTGCAATGATCCCCGAAAAGTTCCTTATCGATGCAAAGGTCGTTTTTGCACCACTTGTTCTCTTGGAGAGAGTGAGGAATGGAGTCGTCTACTTACAGAAGATGTATTACAAGTGAATCATCGTCATGTCATATTTACAATTGATGAGGGATTACGGGAGATATTTTTATTACATCGTCACCTCCTCAAACCATTGATGGATGAAGCTGCCAAGCTGATTTCGGACTACTTCGGAAAAAAGGCAAAGGTCAAACCGGGTATTATCGCCGGCTTGCACACCTTCGGTTCGCAAGTAAATTTTAATCCGCATGTACATATGTTGGTCACCATGGGAGGGATAACGAAAAAGGGATCGTGGAAAGCATATGATTTTATCCCTTTTCAAATGCTTCGGAAACAATGGCAGACCGTTGTATTGAAGTTAATCCGAAACAACCTGACAAAAAAGGAAAAGAAAAAAGTTCAGTCTCGCTTACAAAAGGCTTTTTCCAAAAACGGAGAAGGTTTCTATGTGTATGCGCCAAAACAAAGAGGAAAAATAAAGGATCAATTACGTTACATTGGCCGTTATATGCGTCGACCTGCGATTGGAATCAATCGGATTGAGGCATATGATGGACAATATGTTACTTTTAAATATATCGATAAAAAAGATAAGCAAGAGAAGTGTGAAACGTTGATGGTAGAAGCGTTTATCATTCGTCTAATCCGCCATATTCCGGATGAGCAATTCAAAACGATTCGTTATTATGGTATGTATTCGAGAAGAAGTAAAAGTTTAAGCAAAAAATTACTAGCTGCATGGCAGCAAGGAAAAAAACGTTGGATACTGAAAGTGAAGAAAACATTACGTCGCCAAACCTGGAGAGAGCGTGTTATTTCCAGTGGGCAAAAAGATCCTATGGTATGTCCGCACTGTGACAATTATTATGAATACATGGGAGAAGTCTGTCCGGAGGACGGCACACTCAAAATAAAAGTAGCATTAACCAAAGAAGCAAGAAGTTATATGGAAAGGGTGATCATCCATCTTGAAGGGATCAAGCAAGAACCAGAAAAAAGGAAAGAGAAAAAAGAAAAAAGGGACCGACCACTTACGTCCGAAGAAGACATTTGTCAACTATCATTGTTTAACGTGTCATGAAGAAGAGGAAATTCCAATGGACGTTGTGAGGGATTTTGACATGATGGATGGGGGCGATCCATCTACTCCACCAAGATTCAGCTGTGAACAATGTGGAGGGGAAATGTTTCCGGAATATTACAAAGGAATACATGGACAGGAATATAAATTATCGGACTTCCGCTAATTATGGTGGATAGAAAAGGACCGGGCGGGGTTTGCCCGGTTTTTCTTA
>NZ_JBPYCR010000037.1:0-34411 GCF_051846915.1 Virgibacillus sp. W0181 | reverse complement strand
AACTATTTTTCAAGTGGCTTAAACAACATGTAGAAATCAAGCATTTTTACGGAATGAGCGAAACGGCATTGCAAAATCAAATTTACATAGCTTTGATTACCTATTGCCTGCATGTACTTATTCAATTAGAAACAAGTAGCAAAAAATCATTGCTTCGAATTAGCCGTTGGCTAAAGGCTGCCTTGTGGAAACCGTCATATATATGGACGCAGCGATTCGAAAGCTTGGTGCCTACTTGAATTTAAATAAACGTCGTCGTTGTACCCAAGTATTAAATGTATAATTTTACCAAATGGACAGTGCCACCTTTATTAGGTTGTTAGCTTTTTTGTCTTATAGAGAAATAAATAATTTACCGAATAATTAAAATACATTTATGCAACGCTAGTGAACCATAACAAAATTACTCCTTCAAAATGTAATTATTTATATATGTTCCACATTTTATAACACTCCAAACATAGGTTTAGTGAATGGAGGGTGAGAGAAACTCATAATACTAAATTGAAGGAAATATCTAGTTGGTTACTGGGAAATGATAACTCAAAAGTAAAGAGCTTTTTATAAAGTAATTAAGAAGTGTCATGATTTCAACAAAACACCCTTTGTCTTCTATCTCATTGGCCATCCCCTGAATTTCTTGTGTCCATGAAACTGTACTACAATCATACCCAATTGCTTCTATTCTAGTATTTATTTGCTTAATTCCTCATTTTCTTCCTGTTTCATTAAACTTCTCAACGTAAGTATTCCTATCAGGAGTATAGTAAGAGGTATTGTTTGTATAAATAAAAAACCATATATAAATGCAAGTATGCTTCCATCTTGAAGCCTCATCGCATTCAATCCAATAAAAATAGAAACTGGCACGATAATTATATTTATTATTATCATTAATTTTAAGAAGGTCTTCATGAAATCCGACCTTTTTACTTTTATAATAAAAACAATTAATACTGAAATTACAATTAAGAATATAGCAAGAGGTATAATCTGTACATATAAAAAACCAAACGCAAATCCTCGAAACCCACTATCAGGAGCAGCTGTCGCCATTCCTCCAATGAAAAAGGATAATGGTAAAACAATCAAATTTATCACTGCTGTTAATGCGGATAAGGTCATCCAGATTTTAAAATTCTTTTTTTGTTTTCGTTCCATGACTAGAATCTCGTCATCACTCATATATCTATTACTCCTTTTTAAAAACTTCACACGAAACATCGTTATACCGTAAAGTTAACGGCCATGTAGTTGTTATCGGCTTGTGTCGTTAATTTACCAATAGGTATTAATTTGAAACGTGCTAGCCTACCAGCTTCCGCAAAAAGCGTAGTATCTTTCTGCAGTTATTTTACATTCTTAAATGCCGTAATTCTATTAGATATAATAACTTTATTTTTTTTTCACATTTTTCTTTTTTATGATATATCGTATAAATAAAAATAATAATCCGAATGGCGCAATGAAAATACTAATATGGAATAATAATGCATCAAAAACGAATATCAGTTGGTATAAATAAAATGTAACACCTTTTTGTTTGTCTAGTTTTTGTCGAAGTTTATGTATTCCCATCCAGTCTATGAGTACTTTAGCAAATGGAAATGCAAAAAAACTAATAGTTATATATGATAAATAACCGTCACCGCTATCTATAAGTAAATAGAATAATACGAACATAAAAAGGAAAATAAAGAGACTATACCCAAATGCTTTTTTAAAATAGGTATTATCAATTTTAAGATCAGTTATTGGATTAAGATCGTATTTTTCCATAAAATCTTTTTGTGAATCTATCGATTGGTGGTGAATATCAATTACAGAAGGGTGCCCCATCGTTCTGCCTTCGACGATATTGTCTAATGCTGTCAATAATTTTAGACGGTCTCGTTTGGCAACTGCTTTATGTGAAGTCGTAATTGTTTTATAACCAAACCAATTATTTGGAGCTAATTTTATTTTGTTATAAAGTGACAATTGATTATTAAATTCATCTTCATCGTATATAACGAGTTCAATTGATTTTTGAAAAAATGATTCTGACACTTCTATCGTTCTTATCTGATCGTAATAAATGGTTATTTCATTTTTTGTCTGTGGATTTAACTTAATATATGTATTCGTTATCGTGAAATTAGGTTGATTCCGCATAAGTTTGAATATAAACGCAACACTTAGAACGGTAAATAAAATAGCTATAAATAAAGCCGTCAGCATTCCTAAAAATGACTGCTCTTTCACCGCTATATAGGTGAAATAATATCCACCGGCCATAAATGGAAAAAAGATGATAGTATATAAGATGATTTTTACTTTCGATTGATATAAGTGTAATGTTGTTTCTTCCATATTTATACTCTTTAACTCCTTATCATTTATTTTGAAACTTGTATATTACTTCTTTGACGAATATTAAACTCATAGAATCGTACATTTTTTGGTCAAAATAGAACGCTAAATTCTATTGAAATTCAATTACCCTTTTTGTGTGCCATTTTATCATTTTATACTAAAAACTTCACTTAGATTAGTCACGAAGAATCGTACCATAAACAGGCGGCGGTTTCCTATAAATTTACTTTTTTTAGGATTGGGTAGTGCGAAAATCAGTTTAAGGGATTAGCGCCCTCAATCGAATAAGGAGCTGTTTAATAAAATAGTAATTCTGTTGAACTCTAATTAAGTTTAGGGTTCTTTTTTTATATTAAAAATACGGGAGGGTTGTTAAAATCACTTATCTGAAAAGGGATAAAGCCGCTTATTCGCGTCGTTTGTTCACCTTTCAAATAGCATTTGTTTTAATAATAAAAATTACTTGCTTGTTTTTTTAAGTCAACTGTATTACAATAAAATCTGTTCACGATATTTCGAAATTATCATTAGAAAACATTTAAATGTATGGGACCATAACTTGGCAGCCAAGAAATGAGCAAAAAGGATGATTAAAGATGAATAAAGCGGAATTCTGCAAGAAAATCGATTATTCCATTTTATGGCAGAATAGAAGTAAGGAATCAATAGAAAAACGAAGCCGTGAAGTGATTAAATACGGTTTTGCTGGTTTATGCTGTTACCCGACCGACGTTGCTGTAGCTAAAAATATTATAGGAGACAATGCTAATATAAGCGGTGTAGTCGGATTTCCGCTGGGATTCGAAACGACTGAGGCTAAAATTGTCGATGCTATAGCGTCCATTGAATATGGTGCGAATGAATTGGATGTAGTAATGAACATCGCTCGCTTTAAAGACGGTGATTATGCCTATGTGTTAGATGAGCTGACACAAATTGTCAAAGCAGCAAAAAGTAAAAGAAGTGACTGTACTGTTAAAGTGATCATTGAGACACCTCACCTAAAGAAAAAGGAAGAATTAGCGAAAGCATGTGAGTTGGTAATTGAATCCGGAGCCGATTATGTGAAGAATGCTACCGGATTTGCTGTGGGATATGATGGTACTGGAGAAGCAGGCTATACGGATGAGATGGTAGAACCATACGATAATTCCGCGGTCGATAATGTTAAAGCAATGCGTGACATTGTGGGTGACAGAATCAAGATCAAAGCTTCCGGTAACCCTGAAAACTTGGATGAATGCATCTATTACATTCAAGAGTTGGGTGTATCCAGAATAGGTAATGATAATATCATTCAATGGCTCCATGAAGCAGGGGAAGAATATTGGAATGATAAATAATAGATGTAAATAAGGGGTTTTACTTCTATCGAGGCTTAGCCTCAAAACAGTTGGACTAATTAAGCGAATGATTATCAAAATAAATAGCAAAACGTTGAAAGGAATGAATTTTGTAATGAAGAAAGTAATTGTGATGATAACGGTCCTGATACTATCAATCGGTTTGTACGGGTGTGGAACAGCTAATAATGAAGCGGAAAATGAAGAAGCAAATGGTCAAGAGAATCAAGAGAAACAGGAATTAGTCCTAGGGTTGACAGCTTGGACGAGCACGCTTCCACCGACTGAAATTGTTAAAGATATACTGGAAGATAGAGGTTATAGCATTGAAGTGGTAGAGGCGAATATCGGTGCTGTTTATGCTGGCTTGGCAAATGAAGAAATAGATATTTATTTGGACTCGTGGTATCCACAACAGACACAATACTTGGAAGAGTATTCGGATTCGATCGAACAACTTGCACCAATTTATGAAGATGCAAATGCAGGAATGGTTGTACCAAATTATATGGAAGACATCAATGATGTTGCAGACCTAATTGGCAAAGAAGATATAGTGAATAATGAACTTATCGCGATTGAAGATGGTGATCCTGCGATGGATGAATTGCAGGAGCTTATCGATGCTTATGAACTTGATGTTGAATTAATTAGCTCTTCGGAGGGTGCGATGCTAGCTGCTGCTAAAGCAAAGACAGATCAGAATGAGCCAATTTTATTATATGGCTGGGACCCTCACTCCATGTTTAATGATATGGGCTTAAAAATATTAACGAATAAAGAACATCCGGAATTTTTCAATGGAAGTTCGGTTCATCCGATCGTTCATAAAGATGTAAAAGAAAAAGCGCCTGAAGCTTACGAACTTCTCGAAGAATGGACAGTAAGCATTGATGATATGGCGGAAATGATAACCGAAATCGATAATGGTGCAGATGCTGGGGAAGTAGCCGAAGAGTGGCTAGAAAATAATCCAGAGTGGTTAAACAATAATTAAAATAAAGCGGATGGATAGCAAGCGAGCATCACAATAAAGGATACGACAATTTCCATCATATATATGGTGAACGGCTCCTGTGACTTGCTTGCCTATTCACCTGTCCGATACTATTTCGGTTAAAATGCGAGAAGAAAAGGGGTGTATTCGTTGGAAATGAAAAAGATGTTCATTAATGGTGAATGGGTTGAATCGAATTCCGGCAGTGTCCGTCATATTATCAATCCTTACAACCAGGAAGTGATCGCTACAGTTTCAGAAGGCGATATAGATGAAACTAAAAATGCAATTGCCGCGGCGCGTAAAGCTTTTAACGAGAGTGATTGGTCCACCATACCAGCTATAGAACGCGGCAAAGTGGTTCATAAAATTGCTGATTTGATCGAACGTGACCGAGATGAACTGGCTAACCTCGAATCACTTGATACAGGTAAGACGGTTGCGGAAAGTCTCATGGATATGGATGATATTGCCGCAGTATTCCGGTACTATGCGGAAATGGCTGATAAAGAAGCCGATGGAGAGATTATTAATTCACCTATTCCAAATTCAACTAGTAAAATTGTTCGTGAACCTGTTGGAGTATGTGCACAAATTACTCCATGGAATTATCCGTTACTACAGGCATCATGGAAGCTGGCGCCTGCACTTGTAGCAGGAAATACGCTTGTCATGAAGCCAAGTGAGATTACACCGCTGACATCGATTAAAGTATTCGAATTAATGGAAGAAGCTGGCATTCCAAAAGGTGTAGTCAATTTAGTGCTTGGCCCTGGTGAATCCGTTGGTAATGAAATGGCTTCGAATAATGACGTGGATCTGGTTTCGTTCACTGGCGGACTTGAAACAGGAAAGAAGATTATGCAAGCTGCCAGCTCCAATGTGAAAAAACTGGCGTTGGAGCTAGGCGGGAAAAACCCGAATGTGATCTTTGCTGATGCTGATTTTGAAACAGCGGTGGATCAGGCCATGAATGCCGTGTTCTTCCATGCCGGCCAAGTTTGTTCGGCAGGCACACGATTGATTGTGGAAGAAAGCATTCACGATCAATTCGTTGAGTCGTTGGTCGATCGAGCAAAAAACATTCAACTCGGTAGTGGTTTTGAAGAATCGACACAAATGGGACCGCTCATTTCAAAAGAGCATTTAAATAAAGTGATTGAGTATGTAGAAAGAGGGAAACAAGAGGGCGTGACGGTCGCTGTTGGCGGCAGTGTTCCTAATGATCCCGAATTGCAAAAAGGATTTTTTTTCCTGCCAACTGTGTTAACAGATTGCACGACTGACATGCGTGTCGTACAAGATGAAGGGTTCGGTCCAGTCATCACTGTGGAAAAATTCGCGACTGAAGAGGAGGCCGTTCAGCTGGCTAATGACTCCATTTATGGGCTTTCCGGCGGCGTTTTTACCAATGATATTGCAAAAGCAGAACGGTGTGTAGCCAAAATGCGCATGGGAACGGTCTGGATCAATGACGTGAACCTTTACTTCCCACAAGCACCATGGGGCGGCTACAAGCAATCCGGTATTGGCCGGGAGCTTGGCAAGACAGGCCTTGAGGAATATCAGGAAATAAAACATGTTTTCCATAATTTGAAGCCCGAACCATTAAATTGGTTTAAGTAATTGTTTATAGAAAAAGAAAAAACATTCGGCACATTTTATCAATCCTGGGTTACTGACCTGAAGGATTGATCTTTTTTATGACTCATCCGATAATGACCTAGCAAAATCGGATCTCTGAGAATACTTAAATAATTATTCCAATACGATGTTGCATTCTAATGAAATAAGAACAGGGAGGCTTTGATCGAGGGAAGATTTATGCTTTTATAGCATAAGCAGGTTGTTTTTAACAATGGGAGGGATATGTAACTGGATTGATGAAGAGGGCTTCCGATAATTAAATCTTGGTTCGCCTTTGTCCTGTTCCTTTTCATAATGATGGTTGTCGTCTATGGAAAATTGGACTGTTTGAGTTAAATATTCTCCCACATAGGAGGCTTCTCAGCTCATTTGTTATGTTTACAAATGCTGGTCAAATACTCTCTGACCTTTTGTTCCACTACTTGATGGTTGTAAAAGTGGGAATATATTACTGACTCAAATGTCAAACCAGTGATGAAAATAATTAGCGAATGCGCTTTGTACTCGACATTTATCGTACTTGCAAGATATCCATTATGATAAAGCATGTTTATAATTTTTTTTGCAAAATTAAAGTTTACCTTTCGATAATTTTCTTTTAGTTCCTGGTATTCCGGATTCATCGTTGCCATCAGGGTAAATTTCACCCATATATCATTTTCCATTCTTTCTACATCTGTATGTACTTGGACAATCTGTTTTGCTAGATGAACAGCATTATCAAAAACATCTTCGTCAACCTGTTCTACCTGTTCCATTCTTTGTTCAAACCTTTGGAAAATAACGTCCATAGCGTATGTATAGATGTCCTTTTGCTTTGGAAAAAAATGTTGAACAGAACCTAATGATAACCCAGCCTTTTTGGCAATTTCCCGTAATGTTGTTCTTTCAAAACCATAATGATAAATAACGTCAAACGTTGCTTCAACAATTTGTGTTTTTCTTTCATAATGATCTATTATTTTAGGCATATGATTACTCCTTTGACTTTTTAAGTTAATTGTATTGTAACATTTTTGTAGTCAATAGGCTTTGTTATAGGGGGAAGCCAATGTTTCTTTAATACACAGTTTCAGATTTGTGTCTAAGGTCTAAGATATTTAATAATAGGTTTCCAAGGTTGCATAAAAGCAGTTTATTAAAAGTGTCCAGTGGAGGTAAGCTCATCATATCAAATCACTTCACCTCCACCGCAAACACATAAAATGCATCTCCGTGCGCTACATTTTCCTCCTCAGCATCCATCCACCATACGCCGTATGAATAATAATAAACACCTGGTTCATCTGGTGCAGTCAATCGGTTATCTTTTATATCTACTTCCATCTCCTTATCGCCGTTGATTTGCAGAACATGAGCCGTATCAGGCTTTGGTGAAAAGTCCATTCTTAATTTGATCGGTGCATTAGGCTGAACCTGCAGCGGCTCTTGCCCCTCCAGCAACTCAACTGGCCCAGCGGTATCCACACACTCATTGCCCCAGCAATACGTCCCAAGTTTTGCTAAATGCTTTTCATTGTCAATCTCAACATACACATCCGGCGGCTTGTCACCGGGCAATGGCATATCTCTGTTTCCGGTGTCCGTGCCCTGGCATTCTATTATTACTCCGATCAATAATACCATTCCAATGATGAACATCAGCTGCTTCATCGCTTCACCCCTTTATTGGTTAGACGGTGACCCTGTACTTTGATCTCCACTTTACCAAAAGACCCGGCTAATCACAATGAAATATTTCCGAGTCAACTGTAAAGATATCTTTACACATTTTTCTTCTTTTGCTACGATAAGTGTAAAGATGTCTTTACGTTTTATGGAGGTCTGGCCATGGCAGTGATTAATCACATTAGAAAAATCCGCATAAAAAAGGGAATTTCTCAAGTTAAAATGGCCGAGGATCTGCAAGTCACCCGGCAAACGATTAATGCAATTGAAAAGCATAAATATAATCCAAGCCTAGAACTGGCACTGAAAATCATTTCTTATTTCAACATGCCAATGGAGGCTATTTTCATTTTAGAGGAAGGAGAGGATGACAAATGAATTCAAAAGACAAAAAAGCGTGGGGCAAAGCATTGGAAAAATGGACACCGTACTTCGTCATTATCGGCACCCTGATAGGAGCGGGTCTTGGTGCATTGCTAGTTTATCTTTTTCAAGGTGAATTCCCATATGAGGTTCTTGCAGGTGGACTGGCAGCAGCCATCATTTTGACTATCATCCAGCTTGTTAAACAAAAACGCAAAAAAGACAACATGCCTGAAGCCGACGAACGCGTCATCCACAACGTCTCCCGCTTCTTTGCATACGCATCACATATTGCCTTGGCCGTGCTCTTCCTTGGCATAGCCGTTTTTACACTACTCGGATATGAGTCAATCCCTATTCTATATCTATGGATCTTGTTTTTTGCGTATATTTGGATTGCAGGCATTGGTGGGATTGTTACTAAGAGAAGATAAGCGAAATAAGGCCCCTCGATCCATGGTGTAACCTCCAAGCATCTATGCGCTTTTTTCACCATAAAATTTGAAGACAAGTCTATCTAAAAAACTATAAAATAACTAGTTCTTTTTCATTAAAAACGCTACATTATGTGGTAAAATAGTTTCATAATTTAATGAAGGGTGATGGATTTGAAATTTAGACAGCGAGATATACTTATCATTGCATTTGCTTTACTCTTTTTACTGACCGGTTGTAAAGGGGGAGAAGCACAATCTGTCACTAAGAAGCAAGTGAAGCCCAGTAAGGTTCATCACAGTTTCCTCTATTATACGGAAAATCATAAAGATGAAGATGGAATTAGTGTTGGGGATTTGTCGATGCAGACGCTTGGTGATGATGCGATGGACAAGATTGCCACGGATGTAAAAGAGTCTGATTTTTCTTATTTGAATAAGGACAATAAAGTGTTATTCATAGATAGTGAGAATACCTTATATGAATATGAGCCAGGAAGTGCCAAGGAAAAACTTGCAGATGATGTGTACTCCTATGACATAAGTAACGATGATAGCGGAATAATTACCTACCGGAACGATGAAAGTGATTTATACATTATTAAAAAAGATACCGATGCGGATGTTGAGAAAATTGCGTCCAATGTGTACCAACATGAACTTATTGACAATGATTTGTATTATGTGAATTTTGACGGGAATTTTAGAAAGTACAATATTGAAGAAAGAACGGAAGAAGAAATAGCGTCAAATACGGAGTCTTTTGTGATCTTTAGTAAAAAAGGCGATCTGGCTTACTTGAATGATGATTATTTTCTATTTTACCGGGATGGAAAAAACGGGGAAGCGAAGAAAATTTCATCGGAAACCATCATGATAGATACTGTTCAATTCGTGGATAACGCGCTTGTATATGTTGGGTCTGATTCGGATACATTTACATTGTATAAGACAGAGCTTACGGGAGAAATGGCGACAAAGCAGGTGGCGACAGACGTAAGGGATTATTGGTATGATAACGGGGCCTATTATTTTGTTAATGCAGATGATAATCTTTTCCGTAAAAAAGCGGATGAAGATTCGGCTACCAAACTAGCGAGTGATGTCTTTTATTTTAAATTTGGGGATCACGGAATCTTCTATGAAGATGGCGATAATAATGTCTATACGTTGGATTCCGAAGGTGAAAAGAAAAAGGTCGCAACCGATGTTTTAGGATATACGATTACGGCTGACGGGGAAGTTATTTATCAAAACAGCAATGATGAACTGTTTGTCGGGGATGAAAAAGTAACTAGTGATGTAGAAGCATATAGTTACGTGTATGGAAGTCTCGTTTATTCTACTAATAAAGATAAGTTATATATAATGCAAGACATGCAAGAGGCACAAGTTGTTAATGAAGATTTAAGTGCCTATCATAATGTATATTATCATGATGAACTTGTCTTTAATAATGAGCTTAACTTTACAGATATTGCTGGGGTTTGGAGATCAGAACATGATGATTTTATAGAGTTCAAACCAGATGGAACGGTCAATCTTCTTTCTGAACGAGATAAAATTAAGGTAGAAATAGAGCATGCAGACCAGGAGTCGCTAACTGCATACCATGAAGGATATGAAGAATATATAGATATTACTCGGGAAGATGACGAAACGTTACTTTTTGATACATATGATGATTCTGTTTACTTATACAAATCTTCGAAGTCAGAAGCAGACGAGTATGTTGCCAAAGCTCAGGAAGAAGCTGATCGAGAAGAAGTTAATGATATAATAAGTTGGTATATGTCGGGCTTTAGCGATGCTGTCAATTCAGGAGATAGTGACTATATCACAGCTTATATTTCCCCAACGAGTGATTTTTATAAAGAGCAATCAGCTTTTGTGGAAGATCTGTATGATAGAAATATATCCGAAGAGCTGCTAAATTATGAGATTATTGACATGAGCAAAGTGGACGAGGATACGTACAAAGTAACTGTCTATGAAGCATTCTCTATTTATAATTGGGAAACGGGCGATGATACAGATAAGGAATATAAAAACGTCTATACCGTAGAACGTATTGATGGTGAATTTCTAATCACACATTTAAAAGTGTCGGAGAATTAAACATAATGGCACACACTCTATCCCTTGTAGAATTTTCTATGAAGGATGGAGTGTTTTTTCTTAGTTGAGTGCCTGGCGTTTCGCGAAGGTGTATTCACACATGTAAATACTGCTACGGTTCTTTGCTTTAAGCAAGGAGCGATGATCACCTATACATGCACCTTGACAATCCCCGCTCTTCTAACATATCATTAAGTGATGACTGACATTCAGTCATTTGGAAAGAGGCGAATGATTATGAGTAAAAGAGACAATATTATCTCAGCGGCTATAGATATCTTTACTGATAAGGGTATTGAGAAGACGACGATTTCTGACATTGTGAATAAAGCGGGGATTGCTCAAGGAACATTTTATTTATATTTCACATCAAAGATGGCTTTAATGCCAGCGATCGCACAAGTTTTAGTCAATAAAATGAATGTTCGTCTGCAACATGACGTGAGGGCTGAATATATCGAGCAGCAATTGGATGAAGTTATTGATGTTATGTTTAAGTTTACGTATGAATTTAAGGATCTTACGAAATTAATGTATATCGGAATGACACAAACGGAACATCTTCATGATTGGGAAGAAATTTATACGCCGCTTTATCAGTGGTTGGAAAATTTGCTTTCTACAGCTCAAAGTGCGAAGAATATCCGTGCAGATATTAATATAAAGTATACTGCTAAGATTATTATTGGGATGATTGAAACTGCTGCAGAACAAAATTATCTTTTCGACGATCAACAGCCAACGCATATTGAGTCGCATCGTAAGGAATTGAAAAAACTAGTAAAATACGCTTTAGGAATATCCTAGTAGCGTAAAGTTTTTACTTATTAATGAATGAATGTCATTCATTTTACTTATCAAAAGGAGCGTTTTTATGGATAGGGCTTGGATTTATGTGATTTTGACGAGTTTATTTGAATTAGTATGGATTTTTGGCTTTAATGTGGCGAGTGCCTGGTGGCATTGGATCATTATTATTCCAATTATATTTCTGGACTTTATGTTTTTGTCAAAGGCTTGTGAAAAGCTGCCGACGGGAACGGTATATGCTATTTTTGCAGCAGCGGGTACAGTCGGAACGGCATTAATGGATATATTCATTTTCGATAGAGATTTTAGCTTTGCAAAAGGGTTTTTTATAATTGTTATTGTCGCAGGAGTTATTGCCTTAAAATTAGCGGATAACAACACGACAGATGAGCAAACAGAAATGAGGACTGAATAAAGATGGGCTGGTTTTTTGTAGCAATTGCAGCGGTATTAGAACTATTTGGGGTAATAGGGTTAAACAAATTTAGTGAGAAAAAAACGTTTGTACATTCGATATTGTTTTTTGGAGGATTCGGGGGTTCATTTCTGTTTTTGTATGCATCATTTAACTACTTACAGGTTAGTATTGCTTACGCTGTATGGACGGGTATTGGTACAGTTGCAGCTGTATTGGTCAATATGGTTTTCTTTAACGAGTCAAAGAGCTTGAATCGGATTATTAGTCTGATTGTCATTATCGTTGGCGTTGTCGGTCTGAAGGCTGTATCATAATAAGGCAGCAATTTTACCGGAGAAACGCTTTTACTATGCCATGTTTTCATGGTAGTTAATGGTGATAATAAATTTGTTTAGTTATGATATCATATTTTATAAACTTTACAGTATTATTTTAAAAAAACAGCTTCTCTTACATAATCGTAAGAAAAGCTGTTTTAATTAATTATCATTTAACCAAGGTTCTGATCTTTATACATTTCTTTACAAACTTTAGGTGCTGTCCAAAAAGTTGTTAATAGTAATAAGGCAACGGGTACTGCGGTGACGACAATAAATGATTGGAGTGCATTGATGCTGCCTTCACCAAGTGAAATTAATACAATCGCAACGAGGCCCATTACTATTGCATAAAACACTCGTAACCATTTTGGTGGATCTCCATCACCTGAAATGGCCATAGAAATGGTTAATGACATGGAGTCGATCGTCGTAAGAACAAAGATCGACGTAGCTAGTAAAAACAAGAATCCGAATATTGTTCCTAATGGTAAGTTTTTCGTAATTGCCATCATTGCTGCGGGTGGACCAGATTCACCTAACGCCGTAGAAATAGATCCAGGAATATCTAATTCTAGAAAAATCCCTGTACCACCAACAACAGTGAACCAGAAAGTTGCAATAACAGGTGCAATAACTGCTACTGCGACCACAAGCTCACGGATTGTACGACCTCTTGAAATTCGACTTGTGAACAGTGCCATCATTGGACCATATCCAATAAACCAAGCGAAGAAAAAGACTGTCCATCCACCTAGCCAAGCCTCATCTCCACGGTATGTGTTAAAGGTGATAAATTCGTTCACATAAAGGCCAATGGATTCTAAATAGTTATTAAAGATAAACATGGCAGGTCCAAGAATTAAAATACCAATGATTAATGAAATAGCTAATATGACATTAAATCGACTTAAAACTTGGATACCTTTATGGATCCCTGTGGCAGCTGAAATAGCCGCTGCGGCAACCAACAATACAATAATGGTGATATGAACACTTAATGTGTTAGGCAGTGGGGTTAAGCTGTTGACCCCATAACCTGCTTGTAAACCTAGAAACCCAATCGGTCCAATCGTACCAGCGGCAACAGATATAATTGAAAATGTATCAACAAACGTACCGAATACGCTATTTTTCATAATTTTTTCGCCAAAAAATGGATATAAAAGTGATCTTGGTTTAAGTGGCATACCTTTATGATAATGGGCATACATCAGCACAATGGTTCCTAAGGTACCCAGAATAGCCCATGACAGAAAGCCCCAATCAATGAAACTTAGTGCTAATGCTGGTGCAATAGCTTCTGGTGTGCCAGCTTCAATTCCAGTGAAATGTGGTGGGACTGTTAAAAAGTGACTAAGTGGCTCTGCAGCTGCCCAGAAGACCCCCCCTGCAGCTAATAATGTACACATAATAATCGAAATCCATTTAAATGTACTCATTTCAGGTTTGTCTATATTTCCTAAACGAATTTTTCCATATTTAGAAAACCCTAAGAATAATGCAATGAAAAACGTACCTAGCATAACAAATTGATAAAGTGCACCAAAGTAAGTAGCTGACAATCCAAATAAATAATCAACAGTATTTGCTACAAATTCGGCATTGATAAGTGCGGCGATAACAAATAGTAGTAAAACACTACCACTTATTATAAGCGATGGTAAATCTAAAGATGTTTTCGTGCCTTTCGAATTCTCCATTAATTCTAATCCTCCATTTTAATTGGTGCTGCCTTTACCCAATTTTATTGAGCAGGCCTTTAAACCGAATTCCTATCTAAGGGGTATACCTTTAAGTATTTCACTAAATCTCCAAGAAATTCCGTAGAAAGCAATAAAGGAATGATCTCTCTATTATGATGAGACCATTCCAGTAAATTGACATACTTGTACATGCTAAAGTAATTGAACTCATGTGTAAAGTGATATACATAAATTCAGTGTAAGCCCATTAAAATTGAATTAAGTACGATTCCATTAAATCTTAGGAAGTGTCTATAGACAAGGTTTCGAAAGGCCAAAGCTGGGGTTAAACTTCACAAAATTTGTCACCCTCCCCAAAAATTACATCAATAATTATCCAATATTAAATGTACTCATCCACCTATATTTGTCTGTTGTCCATTTGAATTACTACCTTTGTCACCTCGGGTGATTTAATGCAATGACAGATGGTAATTGAATCGAGTTTTATAAAAAAAACTGGCTCACCCCCTTAATAATGCAATAGTGTATCTATAAAAAGGCGTTTTTTAAAAATGATTATGTTGTATTTTGTTTGTTTTTTTGATGGTTACTGATGATAATAAATGTACGGAGCTATTTCTTATGGTATAACACATCCTAAATCATTGGAGGCTTAAAATATGATGAATAAACACGCGGTTATTACTGGTGCGGGAAGCGGATTGGGAAGTGCCTTAGCAAGGAAGCTTTCTGAACAAGGGTATCATATTTCTATGTTAGGAAGGAGAAAGGAAAAACTAGAGCAAACAGCTAAATCTTTATCAGGTACTTATAGTATTTGTGGAGTGGATGTAGCTTCTTTTGCACAAGTTCAAGAAACATTTGCATCGATTGACAAAGAGCATGGGCAGGTAGATCTTTTAATTAACAACGCTGGCGTAGGCATTTTTCAACTTGCTGAGCATTTAGATAAAAGTGCAGTTGATGACATGATCGATATTAATTTAAAAGGTACGATATATTGCACACAAGCAGTATTGCCAAAAATGAAAGAGAAAAACGAAGGAACGATCGTAAACGTAATTTCAACAGCAGGCTTGGAAGGAAAAGTGAATGAATCAGTTTACTGTGCCAGTAAGTTTGGTATGAAAGGATTTACCGAAAGTTTAATAGCTGAGTTGAATGATTCTGAAGTAAGAGTATTAGCCGCCTATATGGGTGGAATGAAGACACCATTTTGGGATGGAATATATAAAGAAGAGGATATCCAACACCTGATGGACCCGGACGATGTTGCTGATATTATCCTCTCCAATATGAAAACACGGAAAAATTTAAATGTGGACGAAGTAATTATTAAAAATAAATAGACGGTGGGTCTTTTAAATAAATGAAACCAATAGACTTTAGTAGATCCTTATTAGTTGCTGAGGCTATTATGAATGCCGCTAACGAAATGTAACTAATATCCCTTGAAGTTCAAGCTAATTTGATTACACATAAGACATAATAGGACTTGAATTTGAATAATTCGTCTTAAAAATTTGCCAGTTGGTTGAATAGTAAAACGCGTCACCATCTGAAACAACAATATTTTTTGGAGATGAACCGATTCTGTGGATAAGAAGGGGTTATCCACAGATTTAGAATACAGAATTAATTAGTTGATCTGTATTTTAATTTTTTCATAATTTCGGGATGCTCAACCCCAAAGTAATCATGTACTTGTCGATAAACTTCAAACAACTTCCTATATATTTTGACATTTTCTTTTATTGGAAAATAAGTTTTATGTGTAGGTTGCTTCATTTTTTGCACTGCTTTTTTTACAGTTTGAAAAGCTCCACCCGCAGTTGCGCCTAGTATAGCTGCCCCTACCCCCGAAGCATGATTTGTTGCTGAAACATGTATTTCTTTATTTAGAATATCAGCATATATTTGCATTAGGAGTTCATTGTTTTGTGGAAGTCCACCGCATGCATTGATTTTTTCGATAATAAGCCCTTCTTTTTCGTATGTATCACAAATAATCTTTGCACCAAAGGCGGACGCTTCCAAAAGTGAACGATAAATTTCTTCGGCAGTAGTTTCCATCGTCATACCAACTATTATTCCGCTTAGATCGAAATTTGAGAGGATTGACCGATTTCCATTATACCAATCCAAAGCAAGTAAACCACTTTCATGGGGAGCAAGCACTTTAGCTTTTTCTTCTAGTAACTGAAAAATAGATATTTTTTTATTATTTGCCTCGGTTTCATACTCGACAGGTATTTGTCGTGTATACCAACCAAATAAATCGCCAACCGCAGATTGACCGGCTTCATAGGCATATAAACCTGGGATAATAGCATCCTTAACTACCCCTGAAATACCTGGTACATTATGGTGTTGATCATTTAACATCAGGTGACATGTTGAGGTTCCCATCACCATTGTTAGCTGGTTTTTATCCGATGCACCAATCCCCAAAAGGCCGGAATGAGCATCAATAATAGACACTGCAACAGGAGTTCCGGCTGAAAGCCCCAATTCATCGGCCATTTTGGTTGTTAATGCCCCCGCTTTTTCACCTACTTTCTTGATGTCTCCTTTTAATTTTGCGCAGAAATGAGTGGCAAATTCAGGTTGAATAGCAGTAAGAAAATCTTTAGGGACCCCACTTTCTTCATTCCAGAAAGCTTTAAAACCAAGCGAACAATTACTACGAACGATTTTTCCAGTTAACATAGAAACGATCCAATCTCCTGCTTCAATAAACAAGTCCGTGTCATAAAACACATCAGGAGCTTTGCGAAAAGTTTCCAAACATTTAGGAATAAACCATTCCGCAGATACATGATTTCCATATGACCTGAGCCATTCTTCCCTACGGTCGGCTGCTAGGGTATATATATCTTTTGACTCTGCTTGTGCCCCATGATGTTTCCATAATTTCACCCATGCGTGGGGATTACTTTCATACTTTGTTTGCAAACATAGAGGGGTAAAGTAGTTATCCGTTGCAAGTACTGTGGAAGATGTAAATGTTACACCAATGCCTATAACGCTTTTTTTAGTTATATTAGCATCGCGGAGTGCATTTGGAATACCTTGTCGTAAAACCTCCATATAATCATTTGGATGTTGCAGTGCATAGTCTTGCGGCAGATTAGGAGCATCAGGAACTGGCAGTTTACTAGTAATTACTCCATGTTTATAAGGGATAATACTAGTACCCACTATTTTACCTTTTAGGTCAATTACTAGTACTCTTCCAGACTCTGTTCCATAATCTATCCCAATTGAAAATGTAGACATCTCTAGCCTCCTTAAGAGTAAATTTTATTAAATTATAAACGAACATATGCAAACAAACAAGAACAAACGAACATTAAACAGTTAAAACGTACACAATTTGTTTATTTATATTGACTTAAGCATAAAATTAGTGTTTAATTAAACCAATATAAACATAAATGAACTAAAGGAGGTAAGTTAAATTTTGGGTATAGTATTAAATTCGGCCGCATACAGACTAAAGAGTCCCGGTCATTTTGAGAAAGAACTATTAGATGTTGAATTGAAACCAGGGTATGTAGCGGTAGAGCCAAATTTAGCAAGTGTTTGCCATGCAGATCTTCGTTATTATACAGGAAATAGAAGGAAGGAAGCGCTTAAAGATAAACTCCCGATGGCATTATTTCATGAGGGTATTGGTAGAGTAGTAGAGTCGAATTCTTCAGAGATTGTCATAGGTCAAAGGGTTGTAATTATTCCAAATATTCCTCGCTATGCTTTGGATCAGAAGCCAAAATCAGAATGTTGTAGTTCATGTTCATCTGGTGGTGCTGACAATTATTGTGCAGAAGGTGTCTTTTTGGGAAGTGGATACGATGGGGTTGCTCAATCGCGTCTTGTATTGCCTGTTGAGAATGTGCGTATTATCCCAGAGCAAATTCCAGATAATATTGCAGTGTTAACTGAATTATGTTCAGTTTCCTTACATGCTATTAAACAATTAGCCGAATCCGATATTCATAACAGAAAAATTGCAGTCTTTGGAGATGGACCAGTCGGATTTTTGACAGCATCCATGCTGCATTATCATCTTCTTGTACCAAAAGAACAGTTAATTGTTTTCGGTGCAATTGAAAGTAAACTCGAAAAATTTGATTTTGCAACACCATACCTGATTCATGATTTCAACTTTAGCAAAGAATTAGGCATTACGGATGTATTTGAATGTACAGGTGGGCCTTTTAGTGAAAGTGCAATTAATCAAGCTATTAAATTAATCTCGCGTAATGGTAAATTGATTTTGCTGGGCGTCACCGAGGAAAAAGTTCCAGTAAATACTAGGGATATTTTGGAGAAGGGGATTAAAATTTCTGGATCTTCGAGAAGTTCTTATGCTGAATTTAAAATGCTAATGGATATACTGCAAAATAAACACTTGCAAAAAAATCTTTTGAAATTAGTACCTAAAAATCCTTACTATATTAGAAATGTCGCTGATTTATCAGTTGCAATGAATCATGTAGTGGAAGATAAAGGATGGAAAAAAGCCTATTTATCATTTGATTGGAATTAAGGTATGTTATAACCTTATATTTAATTTTTTTCAAAAAAGAGGTGTTTAAATGCTTATCTTAGACCGGCAAAATAAAGTGCTAACCTTTGTAAAAAAGAACAGAGTCGCTACAGTAGCAGAGTTAGCAGAGCATTTTAAAGTTCACGAAGCAACGATTCGTAGGGATCTTTCATTGCTTGAAAAAGAAGGTAAGTTACGGAGGACACATGGTGGTGTAATGATTGAAGATGAGGTTCATTCGGAACCGCCGTTTCAAGAGAGGGAATCCGCGCAGTATGACGCTAAGAAAAGAATGGGTGAGCATTCGGGAGACTTTATAAACGATGGAGATAATATTATTTTAGATTCTGGAACAACTACGGTACATATTGTTGAAGCAGTTTTAAAAAAGAAAAATATTACAGTCATAACAAATGATATTAACATCGCAGCTAAACTAAGATCTTCGCCACAGACGAAAGTGATCGTAACAGGGGGTAATTTATTTCCAGAAAGTTATATGCTAAATGGTCTTATAACTGATCAAGCGCTAAGTGAATTATATGTGCATACAGCATTTATAGGCACTCCCGCATTTCATCATCAACTTGGATTATCTCATTTTGATGACTATTTAGTATCAGCTAAAAGATCAATGATTCAGTCGGCTAAAAAAGTAATCGTTGTTGCAGATCACACGAAAATTGGAAAAGTCTCTTTATATAAAGTTGCAGAGGTTAAGGAAATTGATACATTAATTACCACATGTCAATTAGATGATGAACAAAAAAAATATCTTACTGACCTAAATATTGATGTTCATATGGTGTGAAAAAGTGCTTAGTTAGCATACACCGCAGAAACTGATCAGATTATTATTATAGACAATACAATATTGACATCTTTTATTGGTCTATATATAATTGTCTATAAATAAACAAAATAAAGCAATAATGATCCCAAAACAACACAATTGAACAATTGATGAACAAAAAACAAACAATGTAAAATTTACTTAAACGTAAAAGCATTTATTATCCATCGAATGAAAGCCCTTTCAAATGCTTTCACTTGGACTACGAATTGAGTTTTGTCTTAAAAACTTACTAGATGGGGGTGCCACCTTTTGGCCGGATATTTAATACGTAGAATACTGTATTCGCTCTTTGTAATATGGGGCGCGGTTACAATAATCTTTTTTGTTATCCGTGTTGTACCAGGAGATCCTGCGGCAGTAATGCTAGGTTCATCTGCTACAGAAGAGCAAGTACTTGAACTCAGAGAAAACTTGGGATTAAACGATCCACTGCTCATTCAATATGGAAAATATCTTTTTGATATAGGCCAACTAAACTTTGGTGAATCTTTTAAATTGGGTGGTCCAGCACTCGAACATGTTTTTTATCGATTGCCATTTACAATTACTTTAGCCGTCTCAGCTATTATTGTAGCAGTCGTAATTAGTTTCCCTTTAGGTATATGGGCAGCAAGAAAAGCTAATACCATAATTGATTGGTTAATATCTACCACCTCGTTGTTAGGGCAATCATTACCCACTTTTTGGGTTGGAATCATGTTGATTTTAATATTCGCTAGGTATTTAGGGATTCTTCCAAGTGCAGGTTCAGGATCAATTGCACATTTAATTCTTCCGGCTTTTACATTATGTCTTCCTTTTATTGGCATGATTGTCAGGCTTGTTAGAAATGGTATTTTAGATGAATTAAGTAAAGGATATGTGCAAACAGCAAGGTCAAAGGGGTTAAAGGAAAATTTAGTTTTTTATATTCATGTGCTTCGAAATGTGCTTATTCCAGTAATAACAGTTATGGGACTTTTATTAGGTGAATTTATCGGAAGTGCAATTATTATTGAAGTAGTATTCTCTTGGCCTGGAATTGGTCGTTTATTAGTGGATTCCATTCTATATCGTGATTATTCAATTGTCCAAGCGTCAGTCGTAATTATAGCAACATTTTATGTCTTGCTAAATCTTCTGGTTGATATTTTATATGGATATATCGACCCACGTATTCAGGTGGAGGAATAAATCATGACACAAGAGACTATGAATCTTTCAAATAGCGAAGTTATGGAGAAAACAGTAACGAAAAAAAGAGAGTGGGGCATGATCCTTGCTAGCATACCAGTTATTATATTTGTAATTATTGGAATTATCGGGCCATTACTCATGGATTTTGATCCTCAAAAAACGTTTACAGGTAGTAGATTACTTCCTCCCGGCACGGTTCTTGAGGATGGGTCGACTGCTTGGCTTGGGACTGATCAGGTAGGAAGAGATGTTCTTTCGCAAATTATTTATGGTACACGTATCTCCTTGCTTGTTGCTTTAGCAACCGTTCTAATTGGGGGATCCATCGGTGTTATACTAGGATTGATTTCTGGCTATTTTGGGGGTTTAGTGGATTCAGTAATAATGAGAATTGCAGATATTCAGCTCGCGTTTCCAGCAATTTTACTTGCAATTTTAATAGCGGGTGTCCTTGGTCCGAGTGTTACTAATGTTATTATCACCCTATCTATTACGAGGTGGGTAACTTTTGCAAGGGTCACGCGCAGTGCAACGTTGACAACAAAGAAAAAGGACTTTGTTGATTCTGCTAGAGTTCTAGGTGTTTCGAACTTTAAAATCTTGCTGAAATACGTATTTCCAATGTGTATTTCCTCAGTAATGGTTATTGTAACGGTTCAACTTGGATTGGTAATTATATCAGAAGCTTCTCTAAGTTTTCTAGGTCTTGGGGTACCAGCCGCTCAACCATCATGGGGTTATCTAATTGCGCTAGGACGGGATTACATTAATTCTGCTTGGTGGATTGCAACAATGCCTGGGATTGCATTGGCCATACTTGTTGTAAGTGTTGGATTCCTAGGTGATAAACTACGAGATAAACTTGATACATCGTTGGATTAATACTCCATTTAATGTTAGCTGAAAGGTATATTTTAATCATTTAATTATTTATTGGATTAACCAGTGATTAAACGGTTGTATCCAATACTTAAAATAAAAACAACAACAGGATTGGGGTGATATATGAGCGACTCATTCTTAGTGACTAATATAATTGGTGGAAAAAGATGATTAGAAATATACGTTATGCAAACAGTTGAACATAGCAAACCAAAATTATTTTAATGGGGGGTAAATATTGTGAAGAAGATAATGTTTAATAAATTTGGTTTATTCTTTATAGGTGCATTGATGGTACTTCTAATTGGTTGTGCCGGGATCTCCGAGGAATCCTCAGATAATTCTTCGGAAGAGCCGGCTGAGAATGCTAGTGAAGAAACTGGTGATTCTTCAGAAGATGTAGAACAAGCACTAAAGGTTGCCTTTGACCAAGGGATAGATTCATTGGACCCATATGGGTCAGCTAATGGAGAGCCATCTACTGTACTTGCAAGCAGGCAAATTTATGACACATTGGTTATTAATCAAAACGGAGAACTTAAACCGAGTCTTGCAGAAGATTGGGAGCAGCCGGACCCAAAAACATGGGTGTTTCATATTAAAGAAGGCGTTACCTTCCACGATGGTTCACCTTTAACAGCTAAAGATGTAAAATATTCGTTAGAGCAACAAGTAAATTCTGAAGACTCTCCATTGTCTGTTTTATGGTTGGAGTTTGAATCTGCAGAAGCAACAGATGATCATACACTAACCATTAAGACTAAAAAGCCAATGGGAACTATGCTTTCTAATTTAACCTTATTATTTATAACACCTGCTGATTCCGCAAGTGAAGAATTTTATAAACAGCCTATAGGAAGCGGGCCATTTAAGGTCGAATCATTTGTTCCACAGCAAAATTTAGCATTGACAGGCAATGAAGAATACTGGGATGGCGCACCACATTTAGCCAATCTTGAGTTTGTTAACATTCCTGAAACGGCTGCAAGGCTGACTGCTCTTGAAACAGGTGAAATTGATGTTACATGGACAATACCTATTGATCAAGTAGCAGCATTGGAAAATCAGGAAGATATCGAAATAATTAAGAGTCCAAGTTATTTATATTATTTCAACTGGTTTAATAGTAGTAGAGAACCATTTGATGATCCGAAAGTACGTCAAGCAATGTGGTATGCGCTTGATACAAACGCAATCGTGGAAGACTTGTACGGTGAAAGTGGAGAAGTAATGACTTCGCCAATTCCTGATCAAGTATTTGGTTCATCTGATTTGGAACCCTACAAGTATAACCCTGAAAAAGCAAAAAAACTTTTAGAAGAAGCAGGGTATCCAGACGGATTCTCAACATCAATGATGTGGAGTAATGGTGGAGGGCCACAGATTCTTCAACTTGCTGAAACGATGATGTCTTATTGGTCTGAAATTGGCGTAGAGGTTGAGCCGATTCAAATTGAACGTGCAGAGTGGATAGAAAAACTTGTTGCGCTTGATTGGGATATGGATTTACAAACGAACTCTGTAATTACTGGAGACGGTGACTATACATTAGGTCGTTTGTATATTTCAGAAGCTAACCGAAATGGCTATAAGAATGAAGAATTGGATAAGCTTCTCATTGCTGCAAAAGAGGCTACTGATCAAGAAGAAAGACAAGAATTATATGACAAGGCAAATAAAATAATTTGGGAAGAAGCAGTTGGGATTTTCCCGTTGCAATTAAACCAAATTGCAGCAATCCGCTCTCATGTAGAAGGATTTCAGCCAAGTCCATCTGACGATCCACAATTTAAAAACGTATTAGTAACTAAATAAATAATTGAAAATAGCAATGAATAATCAACTTAGGAAGTTGGTGCATTCCAGCTTTCTAAGTTGGATTTATACCTTGCTAAATATTAGCGGAGTAATGTTCAGTAATGATTATAAAATCCAAATGAATATTCTTATTCTTGGTTGTTAAGGGGGATTATATGGTAGCAGAAAAATTATTACAAAAAGAACAACCTAATTCCACTGCACCATTAGTGAATGTTGAAAATCTTTCTGTAGAATTCCGTTCAAAAACTGGAAATGTTCAAGCGGTTGATGGAGTGAATTTTTCCATACATCAGTCTGAGACACTGGCCATCCTTGGGGAGTCTGGAAGCGGTAAAAGTACGGTAGCATTGGCATTAATGGGATTGTTACCTAAACCGAACGGTCACGTTAACCGAGGAGCTATTTATTTTCAAGGAAGAAATCTTGTAGACTTAGAGGAATCTGAAAGAAGGAAAATGCGCGGCGAAAAAATGTCGATGGTTTTTCAGGATCCTTTGAGTGCTCTAAATCCAGTTTACACAGTTGGCTTTCAAATAGGTGAGGTGCTTAGGGTGCATCGTCGGATGTCCCGTAGCAAAATTAAAAAGGCTGTAGTGGAATTAATGGAACAAGTTAAAATTCCGGATGCTAAAAGCCGTATAAAAGATTATCCTCATCAATTTTCCGGCGGTATGCAACAGCGTGTTATTATTGCAATGGCGTTGGCATTACAGCCGAAAGTTCTTATTGCGGATGAGCCAACAACGGCATTGGATGTGACCGTTCAAGCTCAGATCATGCAACTATTAAAAGAACTTCAACGAACAGAAAAGATGGGGTTAGTTCTTATCTCTCATGATTTAGGAGTAGTTGCAAATCATGCAGACCGTGTAGCAGTTATGTATGCAGGCCATTTGGTGGAAACTGGGAAGGTTGAAGAAGTATTTCGCAACCCTGCACATCCATATACGGTTGGTTTAATGGAGTCACTTCCCACTTTAAATAAAAATACATCACGCCTTGTTCCAATTAAAGGCTCACCACCCAACTTGCTTACACCACCGAAAGGATGTCCATTCCATCCGCGATGCCCAATCGCTAAGGATATATGTAGACAAGAATTGCCTGAGCTAACGGAAGTAGCAAGTGGAAGAGAAAGTGCATGTCACTTTTATAAGGAGGTTTTACAACATGGGTAATACTTTTGGGGAGCCGATTTTGGATGTGGCTGATCTAGAAACATCCTTTCCTATAAAAGGAGGACTTTTAAAAAAGAAAATTGGGGAGATTCAAGCTGTTTCCAAAGTCAACTTTACAATTAATCCTGGAGAAACATTGGGACTTGTAGGAGAATCAGGATGTGGAAAATCTACGGTTGCAAGAACAATTGTAGGGTTGGAAAAGTCTACATCAGGTCATATATATTTTGAAGGAAAGGATCTAACCAAAATTACCAGTAGAGAAATGAGATTATTAAGAAAGGATGTTCAACTCATTTTTCAGGATCCATTTGCATCCTTGCATCCCAAAATGACGGTTAAAGAATTAATTCAGGAGCCTTGGCAAGTTCATACTGATGTTGTGGAAAAAAAAGATTGGGATAAAGAAGTAATAAAATTAATGGAACTTGTTGGGCTTAATCCAGATAGCAGACATAATTATCCCCATCAATTTTCAGGCGGTCAATGTCAGCGTATTTGTATAGCGAGGGCGTTAGCTTTGCGACCAAAATTAATCATTTGCGATGAGGCAGTATCAGCTCTAGATGTTTCCATTCAGGCGCAAATTTTAAATTTATTGCAGGATTTACAAAAAGAGTTGGGATTGGCCTATTTATTTATTTCACATGATCTTTCTGTAATTAGACATATCTGTGACAGAATAGCAGTAATGTATTTGGGTAAAATTGTTGAAACCGGAGATCGGAATGAAATATTCCATGCACCTTCCCATCCGTATACACAAGCATTATTGTCTGCTGTGCCAATTTCGGAACCTTGGAGTATTATAACACGTGAAGAAATAATATTAGAAGGGGACATCCCATCACCAGCAAATCCTCCTTCTGGTTGCAGATTCCGTACAAGATGTTGGAAAGCTCAGGAGATTTGTAAAGTGGAAGAACCGGAATTAATATCGCGAGATGGTGGTCACTTAAGTGCTTGTCATTTTGCTGAAGTTAATAAAAGCGTTATACCTGAATTTGAAAAAAGTGTAAATTAAAATCCCATCTTGTTTTTTGCAAGTGGGATTATTTTTTATAAAAATCATGAGGACTATACTTATTATAAGTAATTTTTCGCACGATATTCGGATGGACTAATTTTCATAAAATCACTAAACACGCGACTAAGATAAAAACCATTGTCGTAACCGCACTTTTCAGAAATTTGCTCTAATGTCATGTTTGTATCAAGTAGTAGTTTAGCAGCCCGATGCATTCGCAGTTTCTTAATAAGATTAGTTGGTGTCATTTGGAATGCTTTGTGAAAACGTCGCGTCAACTGAACAGGACTTAGTCCTATGTTTTCAGCAAGTTCCTTTAAACTAATTGGTTCATACGCATGCTTTAATATCCAGTCAGCTGCCTTATTCATAAGTAAATCTTGTGAATCAAGTGATGGGATTTCATCATGTTGAATTGTATTAGTCTCAAGTTCATCACAAATTAATTGCCAAATGTCGTTGATTATCCATTGCTTGCGGGAAGTGCTCCTTTTATCTAAAGATAGGTGGAGTCTGCATAAATATGAAAAATTGGAAGAAAGTCGTTTTCGATCTTGAGGAGTAACCTTTACTTTTGGAAGATGTAACTCTTTATTTGAGTAAGGTTGTATTTGATGCCCAATATAGTGGAGCGCCAAAGGATCAATTACTTTCCGTTTAAAAGGTTGGCCTGGCGGACAAACAATAATGTCATGACTAGATGCAATTCCTTTTTCGTGACCTACTTCATAATGAAAACTTCCTGCTTCAATAGCGAACATTACCCAATTTTGGTAAGTATCTATATCTAAATCAAATTGTTCTTTTTTTTCCCAATAAGTATGTGAAAGAAGTTCTAAGGTATAATCTGTTAAATTATAAAAATTCACCTAATAAGCACCTCTACTTTGAAATAAAGTATATGTAATATGATATAAAACTGCATGTCAAAAAACAAATATAAATATTATAATGAAATATAATACTAACCAATTAACACTTCAATAAGTATTTATAACACTGTATAAATGTAAGTTTTAACTATTGCTAACCTTATGATTGTTGTAATTCGTCTACTGCGGTAAACGATGGAACCATTGTAGAGGGGGGTTTTAAGAGTATTGATCGATATTGCTTTAAATATAAAGTGAAAATAACGAATAATTAGTTTAATAAATTATTAATGATAGGAGTGTAATGAAAAATGAATAACAATAGGCAAATAATCAAAACTCAGGTTCTTGTACTTGGTGGTGGTTCAGGTGGACTTGGTGCAGCGCTTTCTGCTGCACGTGAAGGGGCTGAAACGATTATAGTCGATCGCCAGGGATTTTTAGGGGGGAACATGACTATAGGTCTTCCATTATTAGGATTTTTAGATGCTCAGGAACGTGTAACCACTAAAGGGTTAGCTCAAGAGCTTGTAGATCGTTTAATTGAGTTAGGAGGATCATTTGGACATAGGGAATGCCCGTTGCATAATTCTACAACTGTTATTGACCCAAACTTAATGAGAATTGTTATTTTTGAAAAGGTAAAGCAATATGGTGTCCATCCATTACTGCATTGCGAGATTATTGATGCCAAAGTAGAAAATGGAGAATTGAAATCTGTGATTGTAAAAGGTAAAGGACAAGAAATAGAGATATTTGCAGATGTGTTTGTAGACTCTACAGGTGATGGTGATGTAGGTTACTTGTCAGGTGTAGATTATGAAAAGGGTCAGTATTCGAAAGGAGAAATAAAGAAAGAGATCCAACCAGGGACTTTAATGTTTACTGTAGGTGGCTTTAAATTAGATAAGTTTATGGATTATTTGGAAGATCACCCGGAAGAACTTAAACACGGTGATTCAATGAAAATACGTCCCGGGTATACAGCAGAATTTTTACGTGCCAGTAAAAATCATGTACATGTTGGTTTAAAAAATACAGTTTCAAAACTGAGAGAAGAAGGGAAATGCCCTATTGATCGTGATACCATCATTTATATCAATTTGCCGAAAGATGGGTATATCGCTATTAATAGTATACGTATTAAGAATTTTGATGGTTCAAATGTAGAAGAATTAAGTAAAGGAGAAATAGATGGACATTTACAGATACTTCCTTTAATTGAAATGTTAAAGGAAAATGTCCCGGGTTTTGAAGATATTTATTTAGCTTCAATTGCACCATTTGTAGGGGTACGTGAATCACGCAGAATTGTAGGAAAACAAATGATTAGAGAAGAAGCAGCATTAAAAGGGGAAGTACCTGAAGATACGATAGCCCTAGGATCATATATAATAGATATTCATAGTGGATCAGACGATTCAACTATAATTAAATCACTGAAAGACCCTTATGGAATCACATATGGAGCAACGATTTCAAAGGATGTCAAAAGGCTTATGCTTAGTGGAAGATGCATTAGTGTTGATCCTGTTGTATTTGGCTCTTCTCGTGTAATGGCGACATGTATGGCTGTTGGTGAAGGAGTTGGAATTGGAGCGGCATTAGCAGCGCAGCAAGATATTTTACCAGAAGAAGTTGATGTTCAAGTTATAAGGAGAAAATTACGCGAATATGGAGCAATACTTTCATTGGAGGATAGTAGTACTGTTGTTAATTAGATATTATGTAGTATTCAAAGGTTGTTTTTGTACCAATCTGTAAATTTCTCTTTAAAAAAGTAGTAGGCATTCTCCAGGAATTTGGGGTAATGACTACTACTTTTTGCTGTCTTTTTCTCTTGGTTCTTTATTATGATTAAACTCATGAAGCAGTATTTCTTTACAAAAATACCCATAGTTGTCCAAGTTACCCTTTTATGAAATAATTCAAGTAACAACTAATGTACTATATGGAAAAACTTATATGCCACAACGTATGAAAAGGGGAGCAAACGAATGAACCGCGAAGAATTCGAGAAAAAAATTTTAAAAGATAACTATATAGACCTAGCCTATAACCGCTATTCGAAATTCAAGGAATCAACGCTTTATGATGAAAGATATAAATTTGATATTTTGGAAGAACTGAATGGCTATTTGCGTAAACATCCGATAACGGAAGAATCTGTCGTTGAAATTGCTAAAAAAATTCAAAGCAGCAATCCGAATACGGGTTCTTTCGTTCATTGGAATAATACCGATACCCTTGTTTCCTACGCTGAACAGCGTCCGCGTGAAGTGGCAGACGTATGGAACCGTCTCTATAATGACTCCCTTCCAATTGTGGATCGAATTGCTGTTTTTCAAAAACAGGTGAAGGCTTTTGATCCGAACAAAGCAGTTGGTGCGGCATTGTTTGGCTATTTACTAGCAGCCTATGATTATACGGCCTACCCACTCTATAAAGGAGAAATCTATCAGGATGTAAAGACTACATATGAAATTGAACAAAAAATGGGAGCCCTCAGCGAAAACTATGCTGCCTATTATATGATATGCGAGGTCATGTTAGATCACCTGAACAAAAAGTATTCGGACATGAACATGCTCGACATACAGGATTTTCTTTTTTGCAGTACGAGTTATAAAAAAGTGCGGGTAGAGACGGCTGCTGATTATTTACATGAGCTGGCCTCAACATTGGCGCACTTTAGAGAATATCCGGACAAGATGCTTGAAGGAATCATGAGGTTGGATCAGGCTGTATTGCAAGAGTTGCAGAAGAATTATCAAGGTACAGAAAAAGTGAAAAAGATACGCTTTAAAGTAATCGATCAAATCTTATCAGAAGGCTCCTTGTCGATATCCATTTTAGAAAACATAAAGGATGAAGTAAGTGTTTTATACGATACAAATATCCTAAACTCCTGGAATAATTTCACCATTTTATTTCACTTATTTTATTACAATAAAAAAGATAAAGTGCTACGTGAGTTAGGGAAAATTCATCAGGCGATACGTCAGTTGAGTGGTTTAGAGGCTTTTGATTTAATGGAAAATAAAACGATCAATGGCTTTAACTGGAATCAGGCATTTGGCGGTTCAGAGTGCTGGTTGGCCGTCTATGAAACAAAATATAAAAGCCATCGCGCGGCACCACAATTTTTCTTAAGAGTGGATGAAAAGGCTGTAACATATGGTTTTGTTCACGGGGATAACCATCCAGAGGCAGGAATGGAAGACTTGGAAGCCGTGGAAGATGTCCATCAATTCACGTATGAACGATTGGAAGAGAAAATGACATCTGTTGCTGAAGGTTTGCAAAAGCTGGAGGGAACGAATGACACGGGGGATTACTTGTCCTCCGAGGATGTACTGGATAAAGAGCAATGGCTTGCTTTACTTCACGACAAGACGATTTTTCGTGAGGATGACCTGTTGTTCTTGACGAAAATATATGAAATGGGTGGAGAGGCTACCGCTACCGAATTAGCTGCAGCTCTTGGGAAACATTTTTCCTCCCTTAATGCCCCAGTCGTTGCTTTAGGAAAACGAATTTATCAAGAAGCCGAAATTGAGCCGATTGTAGGAGAAGATGGAGAAGTAACATACTGGCAAGTATTATTTAACGGAAAATATGAAACAGCGAATCGCTTTACATGGATGATCAAACCGAACTTATATGAGGCGCTAACCGACTATATACAAGCTAAACAGGAACAAGAAGCAAAGCCGGTCTATACAAAACAACACTTTTTGGAAGAGGTGTTTATCGACGAGTCGCTATATGACACGATAGCCGACGTGCTCGATTATAAAAAGAATCTTATCTTGCAAGGGCCTCCTGGTGTAGGGAAAACGTTTCTCGCCAAACGACTTGCTTATTCCTTGGTCGGTGAAAGAAATGATTCACAGGTAGAGATGGTTCAATTTCATCAGAACTATGCATATGAGGATTTTGTGATGGGCTTCCGGCCTGTTGAGGGACAAGGGTTTGGCTTGGAATATGGTGTGTTTTATGATTTTTGCAAGAAAGCGATGGAGAATCCTGAAGCGAATTATTATTTCATTATCGATGAGATTAATCGCGGGAACTTGTCAAAGATTTTTGGTGAGCTATTTATGCTGATGGAAGGAGATGAGCGTGATGAGTATGTGACGATGGGTTATTCCAAAGAGACGTTTACGGTTCCGAGCAATGTTTATTTAATTGGAACGATGAACACAGCCGACAGGTCATTAGCCCAGCTCGAGATTGCCCTTCGCCGGCGCTTTGCCTTTGTCACATTGGAACCACAATTTAATGAGAAATGGAAAGCGTCCTTACTGGAAAAGGGTGTAACGGAGGCTTTCATTGAACGCATTGAAATAAGCATCGAAGGCATCAATCAACAGATTCGGGAAGATTTCCAACTTGGATCAGGTTATGAAATCGGGCATTCTTTTTTTACGAATGTTCCGGAAAAGATGGATGAAAACGTATGGTTTGCGCGCGTGATGGAATATGAAATAAAACCGCTGCTGGAAGAGTATTATTTTGACCGCCCGGAAGTGAGCGCTTCTTTAATCGAAGGGATCTCGTATGGAACAAAACTTTAAGGTGCCGATTCGAAACCTGTTTATCATGCTAAGTTATTCAAATGACATGCCGGAGATGATCCGGGAATTCCGTGATGTTGACGAAGACTTAATCACGTATGATCTTTTGGCAAAAATGTTTCTGCAAGAGGCAGAAGGATTGTTCAATCGCGGATTGATACGGAACTATGTCACTCATCAGGAAGAGACCGGTTTTATTTCCGGGAGAATGCGAATAAATGAATCAATCTCCTTCATCGCTGAAAAGAAGCCTGTTGTCGTCTGTGAAAAAGATGCGTACTCGCCGAACATCCTGCTCAATCAAATCATGAAAACAACACTTAAAAATCTCGTGCAAAATCGTCATATCGAAGAAAAAACAAGGAAAGAATGCCATATGCTCTGGGAAAAAATGCCGGATGTGGAGGATCTTTGGCTGGCGAAGGAAGTTTTTTCTCGCATGACATTTTCTCGACATGATGCGCACTATAAACGAATGGTTCACCTTGCGCGGTTATTATATGAACTGCAGTTACTATCCCATAATCGTGGCGATTGGAGCTTATATGCGGTTCCGGTAACGGACACTGAATTAAATCGTTTGTTTGAGAAGTTTCTTTTTCATTTTTATCGGCTGGAGCAGAGCATTTATCGAGTAAAATCGGAGCGGCTGGATTGGAATTTAACCGGCAATCAAGCCCTTTTGCCTTCGATGCTGACAGATGTCTCGTTATTACATAGAAAAGAACAAAAGAAGATCATTATCGATGCGAAATTTTATAAACATATGTTTCAGGTCCATCACGATAAACGATCTTTTCATAGCGGAAACATGTATCAAATGTTTACGTATTTACACCACCAGCCTAAAGAACTCGAGAATCTGCGCGGCATACTCGTTTATCCGTTTAATGGGCACGAGATCCATGAAGTGTATCTGTGGGATGAGCGGGTGGCAATCGAAGTGATGACCGTGAATCTTGCGGCGAGTTGGCGTGATATATATGAGGAATTGATGCAGGTTGTGGATGAGAGCGTTGACCCTGTTGTTTAGGAAATGATTTCAGGGTATTTTAGTCTACAGGAAAGGATAAGATCGATCGTTGTGCTCGTTTACGCCATCCGACAAATTTGATACGTTAGTGTCAGTTTCTTGAATATAAATGCATTAAAAACGAAGAAGTTTTTTTAGGGATAGTGGTAACTTGACTGCTATCCCTGTTATTGTATCCAAAGCATTGAAGTGTGAATTTCACTTCATATGGAATAAATATAAAAATATAAAGTAATATGTTGGCAAAATGTGATAGAATATTATAAAAACACGTTTAGTTTTATTGAACTAGACCTAAAGTAATGTTTTAACAAAAGAAGTTCTATTAGGGTTATTTCATTCTATTGTTAAGTTAAACACACCATGGAAATCGAGAGCAAATTTAACAGGTTCTTAATCTATTTATTTAGCATCTCTAGGGAAATTTGAAACACATATATCTTCGTTTATATTACATCGGATAGGGGCGTAGGATAATGAGGAAGATCATTTTAGCTGGTCAGATTTCTTCTCTCTTTGGAGGATTCATGTTATCGTTGCGACACTTTTTTGTAGCTCCTGCAAATCATTATTCGATTGTTTTACTTATCGTAATAATTGGATTTATCCCTTCTCTTATAGCTTTTCATAGTATTTTAAAGCGTTTTACACCTTTGGTTATTGTTTGTAATGCGTTAATTATTGTTTCGAGTGCTTATATGTTGATGGGAGAGGTGGCGTTAAGCGGTCTTTTTCTACTCGTTCCTGTTCTATCCTTGTTATTTAAAAATCGGAAGTTATATTTCTTCTCCGCAACGAGTTCGGTGCTATTATTCCTACTTATGACAAAGGATATTTCTAGTTCTGGAAAAATGGTGGTGTTGCTTGATCATTTGACATCGTTTTTAATTATGATTTTTTTAATTTTTCTCGTTGTACAAGAGTTGATCGACAATACAAAAAAGGAAACGAAACAAATACATACGATCATGAGTTTGTCTCGAAGTGTAGAGGCAAGGGATTTTTATACGAAAGGACATTCGCAGCGGGTGGCATTATTAAGTAAAATCATTAGTAAATATATCCCTGAAGTGGGTCAAGAGCTCGCTTATCAGACAGGGGTAATTCATGATGTAGGCAAACTGACAACACCCGATATGATTTTATTAAAGAAGGGAAAGCTAACTGCGCAAGAGTATAATGTTATGAAGAAACATCCAAGTGAAGGGGCTCACATTTGCAGAAGCTTGGGAATCCCGGAGGAATATATTGATGGTGTATTATACCATCATGAAAGGTGGGACGGACAAGGTTATCCAAAAGGTCTCAAGGGCGAAGAGATCCCTTTGATTGCTCGAATAATTGGAATTTCTGATGCGATTGATGCCATGTCTTCTAATAGATCTTATCGGAAAGCAATGGATTTTAATAACATTCGAGAAGAGATCGAGCAAGGGAAGGGCACTCAATTTGACCCTGCTATTGCTCAGTTGGTGCTTGATAACTGGGGATATATAGTGGAAAAGGTGCATAGAAAAAACTTAGATCTTAATAGAAATCCAGTTGAATTAGCGCCTGTAACTGCAACCGGGGATTCTTCCGTCTAACATGTTTTGTAAAGGATCAAAAAAACTTAGCGAGCTTTCAACCTTTTGGATTATTAACTTGTAAAACCGTAAGTATTGAGTTTACGGTGAATCGTATCAAAGTTAAAAGGAAGAAAGAAACTCTCTTCCCTTCAAAATGGATGTATCAATTGATGTAATGCAGTTTATTACACAATTTTTGTTAACTAAACTAGAATATTATGTTTTGCAGCTTCTAACTCTGCTGGTAAATCTGCTCCACTCTCTGTCGATAAAATAATTTTTCTCATCAAATTCCTCCCGATTCCTAGAACAAAGCTCTTCGTGCGTCATCCTATTACCTAATATTATCAATATACATGAAAAGGAAAAGGAATACATAAAAAGTTTTAAAAAATGGGGTTAGGAATGAGGGGAACATATGAAGATGTATTAGAGTACAATTGGAGAATAAGTAAATTTGCAGAAGCCCCGCAAGTAACAAAAAACATAATAGTTGAAAATGAACAGAGAAACGGTAGCATAGGAATTATAGATTTTTATCGAAAATTGAGTTTATTTATTATAAGGAGGGACTACCAATGAGTACAATGGATGAAGTGGTTGAAGGATGGTTAAAACATCGATTGGTCGTTCATGATTTATTGGAACTAGCCGATGATGAAGATGTTGATTTCAAACCATGGGAAG
>NZ_JBPYCR010000036.1:0-34805 GCF_051846915.1 Virgibacillus sp. W0181 | reverse complement strand
TCTTTTTCATGGTTATTGCCCATAATCCAAATAATACCCCTACACAAACCTCTAACATGTGACATTCTATCTAACATATATTAGAGTAATTAGTTCATGTGTTCCCCCATAAACATTTTACTCATACAAAAGCTTGGCAATAAGCTATGTTTTTAACATTCTTTTCAGGAAAATAATTAAAAGGATTCAAATAATACTAAAAAATCGGTATAATGGTTGTAAGTACGATTACAAGGAGGAAAGTTCATGGATAAAGTAAAAAGATGGCAAAAGCATTATCCTGAAGAAATTCCTACACGTATAACTTATGACAAAAAGCCGTTGCAACAGTTTCTAGAAGAAAGTGAAAAGCACTATCGGAATAAACCAGCGCTATATTTCATGGGAAAAACGTTATCGTTTTCTGAAATTTTAAGCCAAGCGAAAAAACTGGCAACTTATTTGCAAGCATTGGGTCTGGAGAAAGATGATCGAGTAGCGATTATGCTCCCCAACTGTCCTCAAGCAGTAATTGGTTATTATGGCACGTTAATGGCTGGCGGTATTGTCGTTCAGACGAACCCTTTATACACGGAGCGAGAATTGGAATATCAATTAACCGATTCAGGTTCGAAATATATCATTTGCCTCGATATTTTGCTGCCTCGCATAACTAATGTAAAGGACAGTACGCACTTGGAGCATGTCATTGTTACCGGGATTAAAGATTACTTGCCTTTTCCTAAAAATATTATTTATCCATTTATTCAAAAACGACAGTATAATATGGTTGTAAAAGTCGAAGAAAATGATCAAACACATGCATGGTTAAGCTTACTGCAAAATTCAACCGAAGACTATACAAAAATGGAAGTTAATCCTTGTACAGATATTGCTCTTCTTCAATATACAGGTGGAACGACTGGATTACCGAAAGGTGCCATGCTTACTCATTATAATTTAGTGGCAAATGTTCAAATGTGTCAGTCGTGGCTTTATAAAACAGTAGAAGGAAAGGAAGTTATATTAGGTGTCTTGCCTTTTTTCCATGTATATGGAATGACAACCGTGATGAATCTGTCAATTATGTCAGGTGGTAAAATGGTGTTGCTTCCTAAATTTGAACCGGAACAAGTGTTGAAAATGATTCATAAACAAAACGTAACATTATTCCCTGGGGCCCCTACTATTTATATTAGTTTATTAAACCACCCGGATCTGCAGAAATATGACCTGTCATCTGTAGAAGCATGCATTAGTGGATCTGCTCCTTTACCGGTAGAAATACAGGAGCAATTTGAAGAGGTAACGGGAGGCCGATTAGTAGAAGGATACGGATTAACAGAAACTTCTCCTGTGACTCATGCCAACTTTTTATGGTCAAAGAGAATAAGTGGAAGTATTGGCGTACCGTGGCCGGATACTGATGCAAAAATTGTAAAACCCGGAACGTTGGAGGAAGTGACTGTAGGTGAAGTAGGAGAAGTCGCCATTCACGGTCCTCAAGTTATGAAAGGGTACTGGAATAATGAAAAAGATACTACGGCGGTTTTAAAAGAAGGATGGTTATTAACGGGAGATATGGGACGAATGGATGAAGATGGATATTTTTATATTGTAGATCGTAAATCAGACATGATTATTGCTGGGGGGTATAATATATATCCGCGAGAAGTGGAAGAAGTGTTGTACGAACATGAGGGAATTCAAGAAGCATCAGTGGCAGGTGTTCCGGATTCCTACCGTGGCGAAACCGTTATGGCATTTATCGTTTTAAAAGCTGGTTATAAATTAACAGAATCCGAACTGAATACGTATTGCAGACAGCATTTAGCCGCATATAAAGCGCCACGAATTTATGATTTTAGGGATGAATTGCCTAAAACAGCGGTCGGAAAGATTCTTAGAAGGGAATTAATCAAAGAATATAAAAATAAAGCAGAAGAAGTCCAAGCAAATGAAATCTAACAAATAGCAGTTTGACACGTTTTATAACACGTTCTACAATATTTAATATGAATGATTGATCATTCATATTTTAAGACTGCAGGATAAGGAGATCTGAATGAAAAAACACAGACCTAAATATAAACAAATCATAGAAGCAGCAGTGGAAGTAATTGCCGAAAATGGTTATCACGCTTCTCAAGTTTCCAAAATAGCGCAAAGTGCAGGGGTGGCGGACGGCACAATTTATTTATACTTTAAAAACAAAGAAGATATATTAATCTCTTTGTTCAAAGAATACATGGGCCAATTTATTGAAAAGATTGAGAAGAGTATAGATCAAAAACAAAATGCAAGCGATAAACTATTTACATTAATTGAGATGCACTTCGATCAGCTCGCTGATAATCATCATCTTGCCACGGTTACGCAATTGGAGTTAAGGCAGTCAAAAATTGACCTGCGCATCGAAATAAACAATGTTTTAAAGCCTTATTTACAAGTAATTGATTCAATTGTTCAGGAAGGAATTGAAGAAGGTACGTTCCGGGAAGATATTAGCCGTTACGTTATAAGACAAATGGTATTTGGGACATTGGATGAGACTGTTACAACATGGGTCATGAAAGAGCGACGGTATAATCTCGTTGCACAGGCTGCAGAAGTGCATCAATTAATTACCGACGGTTTATTCGATAATAACAAAACTTAATAAATGTTCTTTACTAGGGAAGCAAATGTCAGCAGTTCAATTGTTAAAGTATTTATTCGTGTCGATGGCAGCTTATTCATCGTAATATTGCACTCCTTATTATTTAAGAGACCCATCGGCACGATTCTATTACAATGCCCCAACCATTCATAGAAATACAGTGAATTATAAGCAGCATATGATATTATTACGAGAAATAAAGAATAAATAGTGCCACCTGATTCTAAACTCTGTTAACATTAAACTATAAGAAACGAATATAGGAGGATACTTAAAATGGATAAGATAGCTTATGATGTAAAAGAGGAAATGGCAATTTTGAGTTTGAATAATCCAACGGCAAATGCGTTATCAAGTTACATATTTAATCACCTCTCTTCGTTATTGGACAAAATCGAACAAAATTCACAAATTAAAGTCGTGATTATTAAGGGAGAAGGCCGATTCTTTTCCGCTGGAGCAGATATTAAAGAATTTACATCTTTACAACAATCGTCTCAATTCAAGGAAATGGCTGAACAAACACAAGAATTGTTTAATCGCATTGAGCACTTTCATATTCCGGTTATTGCAGCCATTCACGGTGCGGCGCTTGGAGGTGGATTGGAGCTTGCGATGGCTTGCCACATACGATATGTTGCAGAATCGGCAAAACTAGGAATGCCTGAAACAACGTTAGGCATAATACCGGGGTTTGCTGGAACGCAGCGCTTGCCACGAATAGTTGGAACAGCTAAAGCATATGAAATGATCTTAACTGGAGAGCCTATTAGTGGAAAAGAAGCATATACATACGGATTGGCTAATCACGTTGTAGGTGATGATGAATTGATGGAAAAAACAATGGAACTTGCCGAAAAAATTGCAGGGAAGAGTATGCTGTCAATCGAAAAGGTGATGGAGCTCATTCCGTATACGCAATCTGAAAAGTTCCGAGAAGGTGTCAAAGCAGAAGCGGATGCTTTTGGTAGTATTTTTGCTTCAGAAGGCGCCAAAGAGGGTGTGCAGGCTTTTATGGAAAAACGGAAACCGAACTTTAAAAACAAATAAATTTTTAAGGAGGAAGAACATTTTGAATATATACGTCTTATTAAAACAAACATTTGACACCGAAGAGAAAATTATTATTACAGATGGTCAAATAGAAGATGATGGTGCTGAATTTATTATTAATCCCTACGATGAATATGCTGTTGAAGAAGCAATTACGCAAAGAGATGCACACGACGGTGAAGTTACCGTTGTTACAGTTGGTGGGGAAGATTCGGAGAAACAGCTACGTACTGCACTAGCGATGGGGGTAGACAAGGCAGTTCTTATAAATACAGAAGACGATCTGGAAGATGGTGATGCATTTACAACCGCTCAAATATTGGAAGCTTATTTTGAAGATAAGGAAGCAGATTTAATTTTAGCCGGCAACGTGGCGATTGATGAAGCAAGTGGTCAAGTGGGACCAAGGCTGGCGACACAGCTTAATATCCCATGCGTAACGACTATAGTGGATTTACATATTGAAGATAGAACAGTTTATATCGACAAGGATGTTGAAGGCGACATTGAAAAAATAGAAACAACGCTACCTGTACTTGTCACATGTCAACAGGGATTGAATGAACCAAGATATCCGTCCTTACCGGGAATTATGAAGGCAAAGAAGAAGCCGTTGGAAGAGCTGGAATTGGATGATTTGGACTTAGATGAGGACGAGATAGAACCGAAAACAAAAACGACCGAAATATTTTTACCACCTGAAAAAGAGGCCGGCAAAGTACTTGAAGGCGATGTAGCAGCTCAAGTACAACAACTTGTGTCTTTGCTTAAAAATGAAGCAAAAGTGCTTTAAATCCACGCTAATGAAAGGAGACTTTTGATGAGTGATAAAATAGTTATACTTGCAGAAACAAAAGATAATCAATTGCGTAATGTTACTTTTGAAGCGATCGGAGCTGCAAAACAAGTAAAGCCAGATGGAGAAACTGTCGGGATTGTTTGCGGGAGTGGCGATATGGAGAACCAAGCACAGGAAATGATATATTATGGCGCTGATCGTGTTATTACAGTAAGTAACGAAAAATTGGAAAACTATACGTCAGAAGGATATACACAAGCCATTATGGAGATCATTGAAGAAGAATCACCATCCGGAATCGTAATGGGACATACAGCAATCGGTAAAGATTTGACCCCGAAAATTGCCAGCAAACTCGGTGCCGGTTTAGTTTCGGATGTAACAGAAATACGTTTAGAAAATGAACAACTAAGCTTCACGCGACCGATATATTCGGGTAAAGCCTTTGAAAGGAAAACTATAACGAGTGACATCCTGTTTTTTACGATCCGTCCAAATAATATACCAATGCTTGAGCGAGATGAATCACGGACCGGGGATATTCAGCCGAAAGATATTGAGATTTCCGATCTACGCACGATTATTAAAGAAGTAATCCGTAAAACAAGTGAAGGGGTAGACATGTCGGAAGCAAGCGTTGTCGTCGCTGGTGGCCGTGGGGTGAAAAGTGAAGAAGGCTTCGAACCACTTTATGAACTTGCGGAAGTGCTCGGAGGAGCTGTCGGCGCTTCTAGAGGGGCATGTGATGCAGGTTATTGTGATTACTCCTTGCAAATTGGCCAGACTGGAAAAGTTATTACACCGGATTTATACATTGCTTGTGGCATTTCGGGAGCGATTCAGCATCTGGCAGGGATGTCGAACTCGAAAGTAATTGTAGCGATAAACAAAGATGCAGATTCAAATATATTCAACATTGC
The DNA here is from genome assembly GCF_051846915.1 of Virgibacillus sp. W0181. Taxonomy (NCBI): domain Bacteria; kingdom Bacillati; phylum Bacillota; class Bacilli; order Caryophanales; family Bacillaceae; genus Virgibacillus; species Virgibacillus sp. W0181. The sequence continues at coordinate 29,395 of NZ_JBPYCR010000036.1, read as the reverse complement.
TGACTATGGCATTGTCGGCGATATTTTTGAAGTTATTCCTTTATTAATAGAGGAAATCAAAAAAATAAGGCAGTAAAGCCAGTGTTGTCAAAGAACAATTTGCATAAGCAAAGTATTAGCAAGGTAATACTAACGATGATATAATCATTACAGATTACATGAAAGATTGGAGGAATTTACAATGGCAATAGTAGATGTATCAGATCAGGATTTTACAAAGGAAACTTCCGAAGGCCTTGTATTAGCTGATTTTTGGGCACCTTGGTGTGGACCATGTAAAATGATAGCACCCGTATTAGAAGAAATTGATGGTGATATGAGTGATCAAGTAAAGATCGTTAAACTAAATGTGGACGATAACCAAGAAACTGCTGGTCAATATGGCGTTATGAGTATTCCAACTCTATTATTAATGAAAGATGGAAATGTCGTAGATCAAGTAGTTGGTTTTCAGCCGAAAGAAGCACTTGTTGAATTAATTAACAAACATGCATAAGGTTGAGCGAATATAAAATATGTTGACTTATTAATCCCTTGTTACGCTTAAGTGACAAGGGATTATCTATAATAATGGTTACCTGCTCATTAATAGTAAAGAGGAAGAATACGATGAACTCAATAATTAAAGAGAAAATAGCCATTTTGCCGATGAAACCCGGATGCTATTTAATGAAAGACAAGCATCAGACAATTATTTATGTAGGCAAATCCAAAGCACTAAGAAATAGAGTAAGATCTTATTTTACAGGTGCACATGACAAGAAAACACAGCGCCTTGTATTGGAAATTGTTGACTTTGAATATATAGTTACGAATTCAGAAATTGATGCGCTTGTTTTGGAAATGAATTTAATTAAAAAGTATGATCCAAAATACAACGTGATGTTAAAGGACGATAAATCATATCCATATTTAAAAATAACTGCGGAACGGCACCCACGTCTTTTAATTACGAGAAAGGTCAAAAAAGATAGAGCAAAATATTTTGGTCCTTATACAAACGTAATTGCAGCCAGGGAAACAAAGAAATTACTTGACCGACTTTATCCGCTGAGAAAATGTAAAAATCCTCCCGGCAGGTATTGTTTGTACTATCATATGGATCAATGCCTGGCTTGCAGGAAAGAACCTGTTCCAAAGGAAATCTATAATCAGATCGTACAAAACATATCCACCTTTTTACATGGTGGTTATAAAAAAATAAAAACAGAATTAAAAGACAAAATGGCTGAAGCAAGCGAACAGTTGAACTTTGAGCGAGCAAAAGAACTTCGGGATCAAATTAATCACATCGAAGCGGTCATGGAAAAACAAAAAGTAACATTGAATGAACAAGTAGATATTGATATATTTGGATACAGCTTCAACAAGGGCTGGATGTGTATCCAAGTGTTTTTTATTCGCCAAGGTAAATTGATTGAGCGTGATGTGTCGATAACTCCGTTTTTTGGCGATGCAAAGGAAGCTTTTACTAGCTATATCGCACAGTTTTATTTACACCAAAACCATTTAAAACCGAAACAAATCTTATTGCCGATAGGGACAAATGCCAGCTTATTAAAAGAATTTTTGCAAATAGATGTGCATACACCATTTCGTGGACAAAAAAAGGAATTGGTTGAACTAGCTGTAAATAATGCGGAAATTTCTTTGGACGAAAAGTTCGCTTTAATTGAACGAGACGAGGAACGGACGATAATGGCTGTAGAGGAATTAGGAAAACAGCTGAACATCGAAACACCACTCCGTATTGAAGCATTTGACAACTCAAATATTCAAGGGACAGATCCTGTATCTGCGATGGTGGTTTTTATTGATGGACGTGCAAAAAAGAGTGATTATCGAAAATTTAAAATACAGAATGTCGAAGGTCCGGATGATTATGAAACGATGCGCATTGTTATACGACGAAGGTACACCCGGGTTTTAAAAGAACGGTTGCCTCTGCCAGATTTAATTATCGTTGATGGTGGTAAAGGACAAATGAGTGCTGCAAGAGATATATTGGAAAATGAACTTGGGCTAGATATACCATTATGTGGTCTTGTAAAAGATGATAAGCACAAAACAGGAGAATTATTGTATGGAGATCCTCCACTTCCTGTTCCGTTAGAAAGAAGATCCCAAGTATTTTATCTTGTACAACGCATTCAAGAGGAAGTACACCGATTCGCCATTTCCTTTCATCGTCAATTAAGAAGTAAAGGGCTAATCCAATCAGAGCTCGATCACATAGAGGGTGTTGGTGAGAAGCGCAGAAATTTACTTTTAAGCCATTTTCAGACAATGGAGAAAATTAAAGGAGCGTCAATAGAGGATATTACGGTACTCGGTATACCAAAAAATATCGCAGAAAAAATAAAAATGCATTTAAATAAAGAATAATGGATGGATGAAGAATCATAAAATCGTTATGATTCTTCTATTTAGCCTAGAATATTTAATTGTTTTTATGAGAAGATTATTTGAAATTGTACGAGGTGAAGACTTTGATTGACTTCTTCTCTACATTCACAGCTTCTTTCAGTAATCATTTCCATTGCTTCCGCCAAAAAGCCGGCTTCCAACCGGAACTCAGTACTAATCGGTGATTTAATGCGTTGTACAATAGAATCAGACATAAGTTGAAAATTTAAATACTTCTTCTTTTCTTTAACTAGTTCCAGTCTTCCCCATCCTAATCTGTTATAGATGTCTGCAACATCTTCCAATGTATGGAGCTCCATCTTTCTCGCCAGATTCCTGCCCATAAAATATAAAAGTGTATGTGCTTCCGAACCTAACAAATCGGGCAAACTTATGTACCGCAAGACATCATACCCGGCTCCAGTTGTTTTAATTGAGTCAAGCAATGATATGGAATAGAGTTCTTCTTGTTTTGGCATGAGTGTCATCTCCTTCAAAAGGTTTCAAGGGTCATTGTTATAGTATTATATCATAGTTCATTATTTACATATGAATGGATTGTACAAGTCATGCATAAATTTTAATAAATCTATTCATACTTGACACAATAAAATTAAGTCCTTTTCTTGACGCTTTATTCAGATAGAAGTACAATAAATGTGTCACAATCAGTACATTTTAAGAAATGAATCGGGTTGTTTAATTTATTTAGCATCTCGGAAAGCACACCATCTTTTAATGGTTGTGCAATTACACACAACATTCTATATTAAAGGAGGGAGTTACGCACATGGATCATCGTGAATATTTTTACAGAAGATTACATTCACTGTTGGGTGTTATTCCTATCGGGATCTTTGTTGTTCAGCATTTAGTGGTGAACCATTTTGCCGTTTATGGTGAGGAAAGTTTTAACAAAGCAGCCAATTTTATGGCCAATCTTCCGTTTGTGCTTGCATTGGAAACCTTTGTAATTTATTTGCCTATTTTGTTTCATGCAATTTTAGGTGTTTATATTGTGTTTGTAACTCGGAACAATCCAAAAAGTTATGGTTATTTCCGTAACTGGATGTTTTTATTGCAACGAGTTACAGGAATTATAACACTTATTTTTATTGCATGGCACGTATGGGAAACACGCATCCAAATTGGCTTGGGGAATGAGGAGTTAAACTATAGCCTGATGGAAAACATTCTAACGAATCCTGTTATGTTCTGGTTTTATATTGTTGGGATTATTTCTACTGTATTTCATTTAGCCAATGGGCTGTGGAGTTTTGCCGTCACGTGGGGAATTGCACAATCACCACGTTCACAACAAATTGTTACATATTTAACAGTGCTCGTATTTCTTGTAGTTAGTTATATTGGTGTAAGAACTATTATCCAATTCGGATTAGGCGTTTAATTTCTTGTTATTTAGAGGAGGGAGTATCTATTATGAGTAAACGTAAAGTCGCTGTAGTAGGTGGCGGACTTGCTGGCCTAATGGCGACGATCAAAGCTGCTGAAGCAGGGGTCAGTGTAGACTTGTTCTCAATTGTTCCTGTAAAACGCTCTCACTCTGTATGTGCCCAAGGTGGTATAAATGGTGCCGTAAATACAAAAGGTGAAGGGGATTCACCGGATATTCACTTTGATGATACCGTATACGGTGGCGATTTTCTAGCAAACCAGCCTCCAGTAAAAGCAATGTGTGATGCAGCTCCAAGCATTATTCATATGTTGGACCGGATGGGAGTAATGTTTAACCGTACCCCGGAAGGATTGTTGGATTTTCGTCGTTTTGGAGGGACACAGCACCATCGAACAGCATATGCGGGAGCAACAACAGGTCAACAGTTATTGTACGCACTAGATGAACAAGTGCGACGTTATGAAGTTGAAGGGTTAGTAACAAAGTATGAAAACTGGGAATTTCTTGGTACAGTGATTGATGAAAAAGGAATTAGTAGAGGGATTGTCGCACAGGATATAAAAAGTCATGAAATTAAATCGTTTCCATCTGATGCTACAATTATGGCTACAGGTGGACCGGGTATTATATTCGGAAAATCGACAAACTCTATGATCAATACGGGTTCGGCAGCAAGTATCTTGTATCAGCAAGGTGTTAAATACGCGAACGGAGAATTTATTCAAATTCATCCGACAGCAATTCCGGGTGACGATAAATTACGCCTTATGAGCGAATCTGCCCGAGGTGAAGGCGGTCGCGTCTGGACATATAAAGACGGAGAGCCATGGTATTTCCTAGAGGAGAAATATCCAGCCTATGGAAACCTTGTACCTCGCGATATAGCAACACGTGAAATTTTTGATGTTTGTGTGAATCAAAAACTTGGCATTAACGGTGAGAACATGGTTTATCTGGATCTTTCTCATAAAGATCCGAAAGAACTGGATATTAAACTAGGCGGTATAATCGAAATTTATGAAAAATTCGTTGGAGAAGATCCGCGTAAAGTTCCAATGAAAATTTTCCCGGCTGTTCATTATTCTATGGGCGGCATGTGGGTTGACAACGATCAGATGACGAATATTCCAGGCGTTTTTGCTGCGGGCGAATGTGATTATTCCCAGCATGGCGGTAATCGTCTAGGGGCGAACTCCTTGTTATCAGCCATTTATGGCGGTATGGTTGCCGGGCCTAATGCTATTAAGTATATAGATGGCTTGGATCAGCATGCAGAAGACTTACCTTCTGATCTTTTTAAAGAGCGAGAATCAGAAGAAAAAGAAAAATTCGAAGCAATGATGAATATGGCAGGCGAAGAAAATGCTTATCAAATTCATAAAGAGCTCGGTGAATGGATGACAGATAATGTGACTGTTGTTCGTGACAATGAACGATTGCTCAAAACAGATGAAAAGCTGCAAGAGTTGTTAAATCGCTGGGAAAACATCAACATTAATGATACATCCCGCTGGAGCAATCAGGGAGTAATGTTTACCCGCCAACTGAAAAATATGATTCATTTGGCACGTGTTATAACGCTTGGCGCATATAATCGTAATGAAAGTCGCGGCGCACATTACAAACCTGAATTTCCGGATCGTAATGATGAAGAGTGGCTTAAAACAACGATAGCAACTTTTGATCCTGAAAAACAAAGTCCTGTATTTACCTATGAGGAAGTAGATACATCATTAATCCCGCCAAGGTCTCGGGACTATTCTAAAACTAGTGAAGGGAGTAAATCGTAATGGCTGAAGCAAAAACGGTTACTTTTATAATAACTCGTCAAGACGGCCCGGATTCTGCTCCTTATGAGGAAACATTTCATGTACCATATCGTCCAAACATGAACGTTATATCGGGTCTTATGGAAATTCAACAAAATCCGGTTAATGCAAAAGGGGAAAATACATCACCTGTTCAATGGGACATGAACTGTCTTGAAGAAGTGTGCGGTGCTTGTTCTATGGTTATTAATGGTACTGCACGGCAATCGTGTGCAGCATTGGTAGATCAATTGGAACAACCAGTCCGATTGGCACCAATGGACACTTTTCCAGTTGTCCGTGACTTAATTGTCGATCGTGAACGTATGTTTGATGCACTCAAGCAAATTAAAGCATGGGTACCAATTGATGGCACGCATGATCTAGGACCGGGTCCGCGGATGCCTGAGAAAAAGCGTCAATGGGCATATGAGTTGTCTAAGTGTATGACCTGTGGCGTGTGCTTGGAAGCGTGCCCGAATGTAAATGATAAGAATGACTTTTTTGGACCAGCTGCTATATCCCAAGCTCGTTTATTTAATGCCCATCCAACTGGGGAAATGAACAAAAGCGAACGATTGGATGGTCTAATGGAGGAAGGCGGTCTTGTCGGTTGCGGTAACGCACAAAACTGTGTGCAGGTTTGCCCGAAAGGAATTCCGTTAACTACTTCTATCGCAGCAATGAACCGGGCAACTACGGTTCAATCGTTCAAAAATTTCTTCGGAAGCGATAATGCACATTAATTATCTTATGAATAGCAATTATTCATTTTAACAAGAACCTTGTCGATTGCGGCAAGGTTTTTTGTTTGCCCTTTATCATTTTCAATGATAAAACCGACTTTCAAAAATGAAAGCCGGTTTTTATTAGAGCTTTAGTTCCCCCATGCGAAGTAGCTCTACTACAGCTTGAGAACGCCCTTTGACACCTAGTTTTTGCATAGCATTTGAAATATGGTTGCGGACAGTTTTTTCAGATATGAAAAGTTCTTGGGCAATTTCCTTCGTTGTTTTGTCTTGTACTAGGATTTCGAATACTTCTTTTTCACGCTTCGTTAATAGTTTTTTAGGTTTATGATCGTTGGTGTCTTTCAAATGTTAACCCCTCCTTGCTGTCATAGAGATGCAGAATGAAGGGTAATTATTTAGTCATTTATAGCTTATGAAAACGAACCATAAACAGTGCGTCTTATTAGCATACGAATAAAAAAGTGCATTTTTCTCATACAAATGGATTTAAATTGTAAATAGTAATATTAAAATATGTTAAAATATGTGACGTATGATTTTTTGCTTAGGATGAATTTAGGTTCAAAATAAGAGTGTTGTTGATTTAAGAATTAATCACGTTAACTGGACGACTAAAAAGCAAGCTAACAAAGATTGTGATGCTTCTGGCAGACGGGATATTCGAATATACGTTTTACCCAAAAGAGATATGATCATTTATGTAAGAAAGAATTGAAATAAAGGTAGTTTTTTAAAGATAAACATTGCAAAGAATTACGCATAAAAAAGGTTTATTACTTTGCTTATTGCATAATTAAATGGAAAATAACAAGAAATAAGGTGAGCTTTTGGAACGATCTATTGGCGTTATCGATTCAGGTGTCGGAGGATTGACGGTAGCTTATGAATTAATGCGACAGCTGCCGAAAGAAAACATTATTTACTTAGGTGACACGTTAAGGTGCCCATATGGGCCTCGCTCACAAAAAGAAGTTCGGCAATTTACATGGGAAATGGTTCATTTTATGCTGGAAAAGAATATAAAAATGCTTATTCTAGCTTGTAATACTGCTACTGCATTTACGTTAACAGAAATACAACATACGTTAAAGATCCCTGTTCTCGGCGTCATACAACCAGGGGCAAGGGCAGCCATAAATAAAACAAAAAACAGTCACGTTGGGGTAATTGCTACTGAAGGCACGATTCGCAGCAATGCTTATCCACAGGCGCTTAAAAATATTAATGAGAAAATTGAAGTTTATTCTTTAGCCTGTCCGTTGTTCGTACCAATGGTTGAACAAGGGATTGTAGAAGGGGCCGAAGCGACTGACATTGTGAAAGAAGAGTTACGCTCACTGAAAGAACATCATCGAATGGACACATTAATATTGGGTTGTACTCACTATCCGATTATAGAGAACATTATTCGTTCTGTAATGAAACCACATGTATCCATTATTTCATCTGGAGAAGAAACAGCGAGAGAAGCAAGTGCAATATTGGAATTTCATCACCTGTTAAACAACGGGGAAAAGCCTTCAGAGCACCAATTTTATACAACAGGCGATTTGAACCAGTTTAAAAAGTTGTATGGAAGGATTTTCAAAGGAAAAATGGAGCATGTACAAGCTGCTATAATGAAACAAGCTTGTCTAGGGTCGTTATAAAGGTTATAGAAATTCCTCGCATCTCGCTTCAATGAAGTGCCACGGTGCTTTCAAATAAAAAAGAAGCTATTTTCGTTTATTATATTTGGTCTAAATTTTAAAAAAGCTCGTATACATAATAGTACAAACCATCATAGGAGGGTACGACATGAAGAGAAGGGTCTTGTTACTATTATGTTTACCAACGATGCTTGCACTCTTATTAGCGGGGTGTTTTCAAGGAGAACAGTCAATGGAGGAAATAGATACTCCACCGGATGCAGAGGCTGTTGATCAGCAAGAAAGTGAGTCAGACAGTGATGGAGAAAAAGTCGTTAATAAGGAAACGGATGATGACGAACAAGCAACTGAAACTGTTCCAAGACAGTTATATTTATTGGATGCAAACGGGATGGTGGCAGCTCAAACAGTAGAACTGCCCAAGCTTGAGTCAAAAGAAGTTGCTACTCAAGTACTTTCATACTTAGTAAAAGATGGTCCTGTCATGCAAATACTTCCAAATGGATTTGAAGCGGTGTTGCCAGCAGGAACGGAAGTGTTAGGCTTAAATCTTCAGGATGACGGGTCATTAGTTGTGGACGTTTCAAACGAGTTTGCAAATTATAAAGCGGAGGACGAATTAAAAATCCTTCAAGCGATGACCTATACGCTTACACAATTTGAAAACGTCGAACGTATAAAACTATGGGTCAACGGGGAACCGCAAACGGAAATGCCTGTAAATGGCACGCCAATTACCGAAGGATATTCCAGAACGAATGGAATAAATATTATTAATACGGATACGCTTGATTTACTTACAAGTGAACCTGTAACAATGTATTATCCCGCCGAATTTAATGAAAATCGCTATTTTGTACCTGTCACTCAATATGTTGAAGGAAACAATAAAGAAAACTATGATTCTATTGTAGAAAGCTTACTAAAAGGTCCAATGTATGATACGAATATACTGCATGTATTTAATTCAAAAACGTCTTTAATAAACAAACCAGTATTAAAGGATGGTATACTGGAGCTTGTATTTAATGAGAGCATTCTAAAAGATCCTGAAAAGAAGATAATTTCCGATGAGGTTGTAGAGACATTAGTACGTACGTTAACGGAACAACAGGATATAGATGCCGTTCAAATAAAAGTGGAGAACACGAATGAGCTTGTAAATGAAAATGGAGAAATATACGCTGAACCGGTAACGAATAAAACATTTTCAATTACAGAAACATTGTAGAGAGGCGATTTTCACAAAGCCTCTTTTTATTTTTTTATTGACTATGTTTCTTTTTTAGAAATTATGGTAAACTATGTGGTGGATTAGGAGGAAATAGGTATGAGAAATGATGAACGAAAAAACAACCAGTTAAGGCGGTTGCAAATCACTACTGGTTATATTAAACATCCAGAAGGCTCCGTATTAATTGAAATGGGCGACACAAAAGTAATATGTAATGCAAGCGTTGAAAATAAAGTGCCTCCATTTATGCGCGGACAAAATAAAGGTTGGATAACGGCTGAATACTCCATGCTCCCCCGTGCTACCGAGCAACGAAACATTCGCGAGTCGTCACGAGGAAAGATAGGCGGAAGAACAATGGAAATTCAGCGATTAATTGGCAGAGCATTGCGTTCTGTCGTTGATTTGAAGAAAATAGGAGAACGAACAGTATGGATTGATTGCGACGTCATTCAGGCTGATGGAGGTACTAGAACAGCTTCCATTACGGGGGCATTTGTGGCAATGGTATTGGCATTTGGCAAATTGCTTGATGCAGGAACAATTGAAAAAATGCCGATTACCCAATTTCTAGGTGCAGTATCCGTCGGTGTTCTCTCTGATCAATCCGTTGTGCTTGATTTGAATTACTTAGAAGATGCTCGAGCAGATGTCGATATGAATGTTGTGATGACAGGATCCAATGAATTTGTTGAAATCCAGGGAACTGGCGAAGAAACAACATTTACACATGATCAATTAATGGACATGCTTCAAATTGCCAATGATGGGATCCAACAAATTTTTAACGGTCAAAAGGAAGTTCTCGGTGAATTAGCTGAAAGAATTGGAGAATAAAATGGTGTACGTAGGTGAAATGAATGAAAAACATTGTTATTGCTACAAAAAATAAAGGAAAAGCAAAGGAATTTCAGTCGCTTTTTCAACCGTTTCATGTTCAAGTTCTATCATTATTGGATTTATCCTTTGAGGTGCCGGACATTAAGGAAACAGGCACAACATTTGAAGAAAATGCAAAAATAAAAGCTGAAAAGATTGCTTCTATTTTGCAGACAACTGTGCTTGCTGATGATTCCGGTTTAATTATTGATGCGCTTGGCGGCAGACCAGGAGTTTACTCAGCGAGGTATGCTGGAGAGTCAAGCAGTGATCAGGATAATATAAATAAGGTAATGAATGAAATGAACGCTGTTTTACCAAAAGATCGAACTGCGCGATTTGTCAGTGTCATAGCTGTAGCGGTTCCCGGGCAACAAACATTTTTTCGAAAAGGCACTTGTGAAGGGGAAATCGCATTAACCGAATCCGGAACGAATGGATTTGGATATGATCCGATTTTTATTCCAGTAGGGTATAAAAGAACAATGGCTGAGCTGTCAGCTGAAGAAAAGAACAACATCAGTCATCGGACAAATGCACTTGCTAAATTAGAGGATTGGTTAGCTAGCAATTGGTTAAAAGGGGAGTAGCATGAGAAATAAAGTACTGGTTATGAGTGATAGTCATGGTTTAATAAACGAAATCTCTGAAATAAAAGCAAGCCATCAATGCGATTTTTATATTCATTGTGGTGATTCTGAGCTTCCGTTAGATACTCCTGTTCTGAGGGATTTTATTTCGGTAAGAGGAAATTGTGATTTCCAGGCTGCTTTTGAGCAGGAAAGATTTATGATGATTGGTGGAATAGCTTTTTTTATAACGCATGGTCATCTATATAACGTGAAATCCGATTTAATATCACTTGCATATCGCGCTCAAGAAACAAATGCACAAGTAGTTTGTTTTGGTCATTCCCATGTTGCCGGCGTAATTAAAGAAGGTAAGCAATTGTTTATTAATCCGGGTAGCATTCGTATGCCACGAGGTCGTAAAGAAAAAACGTATGTCATAATGGAATGGAATTCTTCAGATATGATCCATATTAATTTCTATACATTAACGGGTGAAAAAGTAGAGGCACTTTGTAATACATTCTCTCTATCAGAATAACGGGCTATTTGAACAGGTGAAAAAAGAAAAATTTCATTGTAACGGTTGACAATCGTTAGGTAAGTGCATATAATAATCTTTGTCGCCCTAAGATGCAATTGACGAAATATAATTAGTAAACTTTGATTACCAATAAGTATATTGACGAGCCATTACACTTTCGATTGGTCAAAGCTGAAAACAAGCGGGTGTAGTTTAGTGGTAAAACTCCAGCCTTCCAAGCTGGTATCGTGGGTTCGATCCCCATCACCCGCTCCAATATGTCCCAGTAGCTCAGTAGGATAGAGCAACAGCCTTCTAAGCTGTGGGCCGGGGGTTCGAATCCTCCCTGGGATACTATTTTACTAGTAAGAAACCTGCAAAAATAAAGCAGGTTTCTTTTTCATTTTTTAGGGAAACTATTACATAGAAAGGTATCCTATAAAGTAATCAGTTCGGAGGTGATGTCATGCAACAGAAGCAAGAGAAGATTGTAATTTTTCCTAAATGGAAATCTTATTTGGAAAAATCGGGCATGGAAGCATTAGAGCAAAAAAATTATAAAAAAGCATTAAATGATTTCAACCAATTACTTTCGTTCCAAGTTCTCCATCATAAAATAATATTGGGCAAACTTATATGTCTAATGGAGCTTGGCTATACTGAGGAAGCACAGCAATTATGCGAAGAAAAAATGAATGAAGCAAATGTGCACTATTACGAGTATTTGCAAATTTATGTAACATTGTTATTTCAAACGGATCAATATGAAGCAGTGCTTGAACAAATTGAGCTCGAACGTAATAGCAAACAGTTACCCGAAGATATGGAAGATTATTTCCGACAACTGTATCAATTAAGCGAGCACATGAACAACGACATCATTGTTGAAAAATCAAACTTTTACGCGGATGAATTAAAAAGTGCGATAGAAGAAAAAAACGAGAAAAAACAGTGGCAGCTTATCCAGCAGCTTAGAAAACTTCATTATCCCCCGTCTGATGAATTGGTTGAAATTTTGTCAACTAAAAATGTACATCCAGTAGTAAAGACGGCAATTTTTTTATGGCTTCAAGATATAGAATATAATAAAGCAGTTGAAATACATAAGTTAGATCGTCAGGATATTTTCTATCCAAATAATGTTCTACACATTAAAGATAACCATACATATAAAGAAATTTTATTACTTATGAATAACTTGGAACAGCAAAATCCGACTTTATATAATATGATTGAACAATTATTGTACCGGTATACCTTTGTTTTACACCCATTTTCTTTTCGGGAACATGAAACAAATGAATTAGCAGACGCGCTACTGTACCTCGCAGAGACTTATTTGAATATCCAATCAAAAAGAAGTAAAATGCATACAGAGGAAATAATCGATTGTATGGAAGAAATTAAATTATATAATGCATTATACTTATCCATAATCGAGGAATAACATAACCACAACATCGCTTGAAACGAATGTTAATTATGTTATAATTAAATGGTTGTAAATTTAATTATAATATAAGAATGATTGTAAACGAAGAAACAAATGGAATTAAATAGATTTTGGAGGGAAAGTTATGTCAGCAAATTGGGAAAAATCAGAAGGTAATGAAGGTGTTCTAACGATTCAGGTTCCAGCGGAGGAATTTGATCAAGCGCTAGATCAAGCGTTTAAAAAAGTAGTAAAAACAGTACAAATACCTGGGTTTCGTAAAGGTAAAATACCACGCAAACTATTTGAAAGCAGATTTGGTGTTGAATCTTTATATCAGGATGCAGTTGACATCGTTTTGCCTGACGCTTATATGAAAGCTGTTGAAGAAACAGGAATACACCCAGTGGATCAGCCTGAAATTGACATTGAAGAAATCGAAAAAGGCAAAGAATTGACTTTTACAGCAAAAGTAATCGTAAAACCAGAACTTACACTTGGTGAGTATAAAGGTTTGGAAGTAGAGGAAGAATCGGTTGAAGTGACGGATGAAGACGTCGAAGCTGAATTAGAAGCAATGCGCGAAAAACAAGCGGAACTCGTTTTAAAGGAAGATGGTGAAATTGAAAACGGCGATACTGTCGTAATCGATTTTGAAGGATTTATGGACGGCGAAGCATTTGAAGGCGGAAAGGCGGAAAACCATTCATTGGAAATAGGTTCCGGACAGTTTATTCCAGGTTTTGAAGAGCAATTAATCGGAAAAAGTTCCGGGGATGATTCCGAAGTAGACATTAATTTTCCTGAAGACTACCATGTGGAAGAATTAGCTGGAAAAAATGCTATCTTCAAGGTGAAAATACATGAAGTTAAAACAAAGGAATTACCGGAACTAGATGACGAATTTGCAAAAGATCTTGAAAATGAAGATGTTGATTCGCTTGCAGCGTTGAAAACAAAGAAAAAAGAAGAACTTGTAAAACAGAAAACACAAGAAGTTGAAAATAAAAAACGTGAATCTTTAATTGAACAAGCTTCAAGCAATGCGGAAGTAGATATTCCAGATGCAATGGTTGAATCAGAGCTGGATCAAATGGTAAAAGAATTTGAACAACGATTGCAAACGCAAGGTATGACTATGGAGATGTATTTCCAGTTCTCTGGTCAGGATGAAAATGAATTTAAAGAGCAAATGAGAGACGATGCCAAAAAGCGTGTGAAAACGAATCTTACTTTAGAAGCTATTGTTCATCAGGAAGATCTTGAAGCAACGGAAGAAGATGTAAATAAAGAACTTGAAAATATGGCAGAAATGTACAACATGGAAGTAGAACGGATTAAAGAAATGCTTGGAGAAAATACAGATGCGATAAAAGAAGATCTGAAAATGAAAAAAGCAATCGACTTTCTCCTTGAGGAAAGCAAAACAGTTTAATTACGATTGTATATTTTAATGAAACAAGGTGCAAAAACTATTTTTGCACCTTGTTTCCACTTATATAGTACATAAAAGCGAATGATTCAAGTATAATAGACAAAGGATGAAATTAAATATTTGTCCTTTACCGATTAAAGAAGTATTTTATTTGATAAACCCTTCAATAGAGAGTAGTATAATCTAATTAAGAGTGTATTATTTTGTTTTCCAATATTGTTTTGATATGATGACTATGAAACAAAGTATGGTGTACGAAAAGTATGAGAGCTATTCGTTTAGGGGTGAAATATAATTATGTTTAAATTTAGTGAAGAAAAAGGTCAGCTGAAATGTTCATTTTGCGGAAAGGGTCAAGAGCAGGTTCGTAAATTAGTAGCAGGGCCTGGTGTTTATATATGTGATGAGTGTATTGATTTATGTACTGAAATTGTGGAAGAGGAATTAGGTACAGAAGAAGAGACAGAGTTCAAGGAAATTCCGAAACCGAAAGAAATTTGTGACATACTTGATGATTATGTAATCGGTCAAGAGAAGGCAAAAAAGAATTTATCTGTTGCAGTATATAATCATTACAAACGGATTAACGCACCGAAGAATGCAGATGATGTCGAGGTGGCAAAAAGTAACATAGCCATGCTGGGTCCAACTGGGAGCGGTAAAACATTACTTGCACAAACATTGGCACGCATTCTTAACGTTCCATTTGCCATGGCGGATGCAACTTCTCTGACTGAAGCTGGGTACGTTGGGGAAGATGTGGAAAACATTTTATTGAAATTGATTCAATCAGCCGATTATGATATTGAAAAGGCAGAAAAAGGGATTATATATATTGACGAAATTGATAAAGTAGCTCGTAAATCTGAGAATCCTTCAATAACACGTGATGTATCCGGTGAAGGAGTCCAACAAGCACTGCTTAAAATACTGGAAGGAACGGTTGCCAGTGTACCACCACAAGGTGGAAGAAAGCACCCACATCAAGAATTCATACAAATAGACACAACAAATGTATTGTTCATTGTTGGAGGAGCATTTGACGGGATCGATCAGATCGTTAAACGTCGATTAGGCAAAAAAGTTATCGGTTTTGGTGATAATAATCAACAAGAAGACTTGGAACTTGGTCAATTGCTTTCAAAAGTATTGCCGGAAGACTTGCTCAGCTATGGTTTAATTCCGGAATTTATCGGCAGACTTCCTGTCATTGGAAGCTTGGAGCCATTGGATGAAGAAGCTTTAATTGAAATTTTGACCAAACCGAAAAATGCATTAGTTAAACAATATGAGAAATTATTCTTGATTGATGATGTGGAATTGGAATTTGAAGAAAAAGCTCTAACTGCTATAGCAAAAAATGCCATGGAGCGTAAAACAGGAGCTCGTGGACTTCGCTCAATAATTGAAAACATCATGCTCGAGATCATGTTTGAAATTCCGTCACGAGAAGATATTAAAAAGTGTATTATAACTGAAGATACGGTCACTGAAGAAAACGGCAGCCCGAAGCTGGTATTCGATGATGGAACAGTAAGAAATGGGATGAAGAAATTCCCAAGAGAAAGTGCATAACGGTATAGCTGAACGATAGACTGACCTGGTTTACCGGCTCCCGATGAATTTATTCATTGAAAACAAGGGGGCTCAGGTAACCCTTTGAGTCAGTCTTTTTTTCAGTTATGTATATAGATAATATTGAATAAGTAACATATTATCCTGTATGTGATCGATGTCCGGTGTGCAACTTGCCAAAAAGAAGCGTTTAGGTTGAGGGCTTCCGGCCATACTAATAATGTTTATTATTATCTGTGTAAACATACAATTTCCACTTTGTTAATGTTACATGTTATTTTTTAGACGGAGGTACTAACAATGAATAAAGATACGAGTCAAATCCCCCTCCTTGCATTGCGCGGAATTATCGTATTTCCTTCGATGGTGATGAATTTGGATGTTGGGCGGGAAAAATCCATTGCTTCACTGGAAAAAGCAATGATGGATGATCAACATATTTTTCTCGCTGCTCAAAAAGAAGTAAGTATGGAAGATCCTACACCTGCAGATATTTACCGGGTTGGAACGCTTGCTAAAATAAAGCAAATGATGAAACTTCCGAATGGGACAATACGGGTACTAGTGGAAGGGCTTTATCGAGGAGAAATTATTCAATACTTAGATGAGGATAAAGAATTTAATGTGGAAATTGAAGAAGTAAAAGAAAAACACGGCGATTATCACGAAGAAGAAGCCTTGATGCGTTCACTTCTTGAACAATTTAAACAATACATAAAGATATCTAGAAAAGTAACGGATGAAATTTTTGCGACGGTTGCTGATATAGATGAACCAGGCAGACTTGCAGATTTAATCACATCTCATTTAACGATCAAAATGAAAGAAAAGCAAGAGCTTCTTGAAAAAGAGCACGTAAAAGAACGTTTACAACACTTGCTACATATCATTTCCAATGAAAAAAAGGTGTTGGATTTAGAAAGAAAAATCGGCAAGCGTGTCAAAACGTCGATGGAGAAGACCCAAAAAGAATATTACTTACGCGAACAATTAAAAGCAATCCAAAAAGAACTTGGCGATAAAGACGGAAAATCTAGTGAGACCGAGCAGTTAAAGGAAAAAATCGAACAGGCAGACATGCCGAGTCGGATTAATGAAGTTGCGATGAAAGAATTGGATCGATTTGAAAAGGTCCCACAAAGTTCCGGGGAAAGCTCTGTAATAAGAAATTACCTTGAATGGTTAATTTCCTTACCTTGGAGTAATAAAACAAAAGACACAATTAATATAAATAAGGCACAAAAGATTTTGGATAAAGATCATTATGGATTAGAAAAAGTAAAAGAACGTATATTGGAGTATTTGGCTGTACAAAAGTTAACAAACTCAATTCGCGGCCCCATTCTTTGTCTTGTTGGTCCTCCAGGAGTCGGAAAAACGTCACTAGCTCAATCCATCGCACGATCAATTAATCGCAAGTTTGTCCGCATATCACTTGGAGGCGTTCGGGATGAAGCTGAAATAAGAGGCCATCGCCGTACATATATTGGTGCGATGCCAGGCCGAATTATTCAAGGAATGAAAAAGGCGGAAACAATTAATCCAGTATTTTTGCTTGACGAACTAGATAAGATGTCGAACGACTTTCGCGGTGATCCTTCGTCTGCAATGCTTGAAGTGCTTGATCCGGAACAGAATAGCAATTTCAGTGATCATTTTATTGAAGAAACGTACGATTTATCCAATGTTCTTTTCATTGCAACTGCCAACTACGTGAATAACATTCCCGGACCGCTTCTGGATCGAATGGAATTGATTTCGATTGCGGGGTATACGGAAATAGAAAAACAGCATATCGCAAAAGAACATTTATTACCGAAGCAAATTAAAGAAAATGGGCTAAAAAAGGAAAATCTGCAGATTAGAGATGAAGCATTATTACAGCTCATCCGTAAATATACACGAGAAGCTGGTGTACGAGGTTTGGAAAGACAACTCGCAACACTTTGCCGGAAAGCGGCGAAAATTATTATTTCCGGTGATAAACAACGTGTGATTGTTACCGACAAAACACTAATTGATTTATTAGGTAAGCCAATATATCGTTATGGACGTATGGAAGACGAAGACCAGGTCGGAACTGCAACTGGATTAGCATACACTGCAGTAGGCGGTGACACATTGTCCATTGAAGTTACCCATTATCCGGGTAAAGGAGAATTAACACTGACCGGTAAACTTGGAGATGTGATGCGTGAATCAGCACAAGCAGCATTTAGTTATATTCGTTCACGTGTAACTGAACTGAAGATTGATCCCGACTTTTACAAGAATTATGATATTCATATTCATGTACCAGAAGGAGCTACCCCTAAAGATGGACCTTCAGCAGGCATCACAATGGCGACTGCGCTTGTCTCTGCTCTAACCGGACGGGCAGTTCGTAAAGAAGTCGGCATGACCGGTGAAATAACGCTGCGAGGACGTGTACTTCCGATCGGTGGATTAAAGGAAAAATCTTTGAGTGCTCATCGGGCAGGAATAACTGAAATAATTATCCCAGCAGATAATGAAAAAGATATTGATGATATTCCGAAAAGTGTTCGGAATGATTTAACGTTTATAAAAGTAAATCATTTGGATGAAGTGCTGAGGCATGCACTTGTGAGTGACAAACAATGAAAGTAACAAAAGCCGAGTTCATCATTAGTGCTGCTGAAAAAACTCAATACCCGTCTTCTGGATATCCGGAAATTGCGTTGGCCGGAAGATCAAACGTTGGGAAATCCTCCTTTATAAACCGAATGATTCAGCGCCGTAATCTTGTTCGTACTTCTTCAAAACCGGGTAAAACACAAACGTTAAATTTTTACTTGATAAATGAATTCTTTTATTTTGTCGATGTACCCGGTTATGGATATGCTAAAGTTTCTAAAAAGGAACGGCAAAAATGGGGAAGAATGATGGAGACATACTTTGAGTCAAGAGAACCTCTTCAAGCGGTGGTTTTAATAACCGATATTCGTCATCTCCCTACATCCGATGATATTCAAATGTACGATTATTTGAAGTATTACGATATACCGGTCATCGTTATAGGGACAAAATTGGACAAAGTTCCAAAAAATAAACGATCAGCTTACCTTAAACGGTCAAAAGAAACGCTAAATCTTCAGGAAAAGGATTATTTAGTTCCTTTTTCGGCGGAAACAGGTGAAGGAAAAGATCAAGCGTGGAGCATATTAAGAAGCTTTCTATAAGTGGTTGTTTAAGATCCTCCAAATATCCGGTGAAAATTGCACATAAAAGAATCTTCAGCTAAGTAACGAATTATAAGACTGAAAAAGGCCACTTCTACATGTGAAGTGGCCTTTACATCTTTAATTATGTCTTTTCAATAGATATAAACCAAACACAATTAAAACAATCGGCCAGAACGTTTTAATGAAATCAATAATATAATAAATCCATTGCAGCCATTCGGGGATGTTTTCTGAAAAGATCATAAAAACTGAAATGCTAATCAATATAAGGGCGGTCCATAAACCACGCTTCGTCCGTAAATAACGGACGAGAAATGCGATTCCAACGATCATAGGATAGACGGCCCAATGATCAAGCCAAAAACTGTAATTTTGCAGCCCATGAAAATGGATTCCAAGACCCAGTAAAAGTGTTCCTGTAAATAAATTAGCGTACTCTCTTGTTGAATAACTATGGAGCAAAAAGGCAATGCCGATGATGATCAAAAATGTTGGCCATGAGTAAAAATTTTGAAAGACAGATAATTGCAGCTGTTCAATAAGAAAATAAACCCCAGTGCCGATTAAAACGTATGCTGTAAAAACATTTTGTTTCTTCATCTTTCTCCTCACTTATAAATGACTTTTATTGTAAGTTGTATTGCTTGAAATTATACAGTTGAAATGATAGTGTACAAAGCGAAATAATGATTACCTTTTGTATATTTTAACATAATGTTTAAATCTGTTCATATTTCATCGGGATATCGTTGAAAAATCATGATATACTAAGGACAATTGAGTGTTATAGACTATTTATTGTTTTTTTAAGGGGCAGATTATGATGCACATATTAAAAGTAGGTTTAAACTATAAAAAAACCCCTGTGGAAATAAGGGAGAAACTGACATTTTCTGAATCAACCATTGAAGATGCAATGACCCATTTAAAAAATGAGAAAAGCATTTTGGAAAATGTCATTATATCAACATGTAATCGTACGGAAATTTATGCAGTAGTTGATCAGTTGCATACTGGTAGATATTATATCAAACAATTTCTGGCCAATTGGTTTCAAATTGATAAAGAGGATTTTACGACTTATTTGCACATTGTCGAGAATGATGGGGCAATTGAGCACTTATTTCGTGTTACCGCAGGATTAAATTCAATGGTGCTTGGGGAAACTCAAATTCTCGGTCAAGTAAGAGATGCTTTTTTAACCGCGCAGAAGATCAAAACAACCGGGACTATCTTTAATGAATTATTTAAACAGGCAATTACGTTTGCCAAACGATCCCATAAGGAAACAGCTATAGGAGAACAAGCCGTTTCTGTAAGTTATGCTGCGGTAGAACTAGCGAAAAAAATATTTGGTTCGATGGACAATAAACATGTCGTTATATTTGGTGCGGGAGAAATGGGGGAGCTTACGGCTAGAAACTTGCACGGTTCTGGCGCTAAAAAGATGACTGTTGTGAACAGAACAATGGAAAGAGCGCAAGAATTGGCCGGTAAATTTGGTGCAGAAGCTGCACAGGCAGACCAATTGCTTGAAATCATGAAAGAAGCGGATATTTTAATTAGTTCTACCGGTTCACAAACCGCCGTACTATCAAAAAAAGAATTCGCTCCCATTCAAAAGATGAGAAAAGGAAAGCCTTTATTCTTAGTCGATATTGCCGTGCCAAGAGACTTAGATCCTTCGATTAGTGAACTGGACAGTGTATTCCTTTATGATATTGATGATTTACAGCATATCGTAGACAGTAATCTTGCTGCTCGAGCAGAAGCTGCTGCAGAAATTGAATTATTGCTGGAAGCAGAAATTATTGCATTTAAAGAATGGGTTACAACACTTGGAGTTGTTCCAGTTATTTCTGCATTGAGGGAAAAAGCACTGACCATCCAAGGTGAAACGATGGAAAGTATGAAAAGAAAAATTCCTAATCTAACCGAACGTGAACAAAAAGTAATTAGTAAACATACGAAAAGCATTATTAACCAACTATTGAAAGAACCGATTATCCAAGCTAAAGAACTTGCTGGTACAAATCATGCTGATAAGGATTTAGCTTTGTTTGTTGATATTTTCGGTATCGATAAGGAAGTAAAAAGAGAAGTTGAAAAACAAGTGGAACAGACGAAATCCTTTATAAAGGCCCAGGAGAATAGAAAAGGGTCCTCTCCGTTAATCGATAAATTCATTCCGAATTAAAGAGAAAGGAAATGCTATGTTTGCTGCAAAATGGCTGTATGAAATTATTCTTTTGATTTATGGTATGAGTTTACTTGGGTACTTTATTGATTTCATTAAAAGCAACCGAAAGCTGAATAAAATATCCTTTTGGTTGCTTAGTATTGTTTGGTTGATCCAAACGATCATCCTATATAACCAGGCGTTTGTCGAAAAAAACTTTCCCATTTTAACATTAAACGATGGGTTATTTTTTTATGCTTGGATACTTATTTTATTTTCGCTTATTATCAATCGGCTTTACGCTATACATTTTATTATTCTATTTACGAATCTATTCAGCTTTTTTATTTTATTACTTGCTATATCACTGAACGCCCAAGATCAAGTGCATCCGCAAGGGGTTGCATTCGTGCATGAAATACTCATCATTCATATTACCCTTGCAATAATATCATACGGCTTTTTTACAATTTCATTTTTATTAGCCCTTATGTATCTACTGCAATATCAATTTATAAAAAGAAAAAAAGGCATACAGTGGATTTGGCGGTTTGGGGATCTTTCCAGACTAAATTCATTTGCCTTTACGTTTGTCATGATAGGTGTTCCTCTATTGTTAATTGGTGTTATTTTGGGGGTTGTATGGGCTTATGTATCAGGTGCAGAGTTTTATTGGTTTGATTTAAAAACAATTGGCTCTATACTTGTACTGGGTGTTTATATATTGTATCTGATCCTATGGGTTGGTAAAGGGTATCGAGGAAAACCAATTTCTATTTACAATGTAGCTGCTTTCCTCGTGTTATTAATTAATTTCTTTCTATTCGGTGTTTTATCCAATTTTCATTTTAAACCGTTTTAAGGAGGGTGTACATGCGTAAATTTATTATCGGTACGAGAAAAAGTAATTTGGCATTAACTCAGACGAATTTAGTAATTGAATGGTTAAGAAATACAACGACTAAAAATGAATTTGAAATAAAAGAAATGAGTACAGCAGGTGATAGAAAATTAGACGTTTCTCTTGCCGGGTTAGGTAGTGGCGGTGTCTTCATTGATGATATAGAGCGTCCGTTATTAGAAGGGGAAATTGATTTTGCAGTGCATAGTATGAAAGATTTACCAGTGAAAATGAAGGATGAACTTGTGATTGCATCTATTCCGGTAAGAGAAAACGCAGCGGATGCTTATATCGGTCGCAATAATGTGAAGCTGCATGATTTACATCCGGGTGCTGTAATTGGAACAAGCAGCATGCGCCGGGCAGCACAAATTTTGGCTGTACGTCCGGACCTTAAAACACATTGGATACGCGGAACCGTTGAATCTCGATTAAAACAGCTGCATGCGGGTGATTTTGATGCGATTATTTTGGCTGTTGCCGGATTAAAACGACTTGGAATGGAAGATGAAGTAATTACAGAAAAGCTACCTTTGGATACGTTTGTTCCTGCGGCCGGTCAAGGGGCACTCGCCATTCAGTGTAGAAAAGCTGATACGGAAACGGTAAAAGTTTTGGAAAAAATAAATGATGATGACGCATATAATGCGGTTATGACGGAACGAAAATTTACACAGTTATTGGACGAAGCTGACCAGGCACCAATTGGCGCTTATGCTTATGTGGAAGAAGGGAAGATAGTCTTACATGCAACTGTTGTTTCGTTGGATGGAAGTGTATTTTTAAAAGAAACAACTGATGGCTATGATATTGATGATGTCGCTCATACGGCTGCTGAAAAATTTATGAATAAAGGTGCCAGAAAAGTTATTGACGCTGCTAAGAAGGAGCTAAATTCGTAATGACCCTATCTTTGCAGCAAAAAAAAATACTAGTTACGCGTGAACAAAAACAAGCCTTTATTTTTTCCGAGAAAATCAGACATCATGATGGGGTATCTGTGGAAGTCCCATTATTGGATATTATGTGTAAAAAAACGTCGCATAAAGTAGATGTATCCGAGTATGATTGGGTTTTTTTCACCAGCGCAAATGGCGTAGAGTGCTTTTTAAAAACAAATAGATTTGCGGGTATGAAGCCTTCCTTTGCGGTTGTCGGGCATAAAACAGAGCATGCATTGAAAAAGTTCGGTTGTCGTGCTCACTTTGTTCCCTCAATATATAATGCAGATGTGATGGCGAAGGAATTTATGGAGAAGCATCCAAAGGCAAAAAAACTGCTTCTCGTAAGAGGAAATCGTTCTCGCGATGTATTACCGAAACAATTTACACGGCATGGCATGCTATTTGATACAATTGAAGTATATGAAACGAATTATAATCAAAGTTCGAAAACACAGCTGCAACAATTGTTTCAAACAAATCATTCCATTGATTTCATAACGTTCACAAGCCCATCAACAATTGATGCGTGTATGGAGTTTATTGATGATACAAATACGATGGAGAACGTTTTATCAACGGTATGTGTTTGCATTGGTACAACAACTGAAAAGCGTGCAAAAGAAGCGGGCTTTCAGAATGTACTCGTTCCAGATGTTTTTACGATTGAAGGGATGATTGATCAGATGAGTCGTTATTTAATGAAGGAAGGTAGATATTCATGATCGAAAAATACGAATTTAAGCGTCACCGCCGCTTGCGCTCATCGTCGGCAATGCGCGACATTGTACGTGAAACAACATTACAAACGGATGATTTTATTTATCCACTATTTGTATTGGAAGGGGAACATATAAAGAATGAAGTTTCTTCCATGCCAGGTGTCTATCAGTTGTCTCTTGACCAGTTGACATCCGAAATGGCTGAGATTACTGACCTTGGAATAAAAGCAGTCATGCTCTTCGGTGTACCGGATGAGAAAGATGCACAAGGTACAGGTGCTTTCATACAGGATGGAATCGTTCAGCGAGCTACACGAATTATTAAAGAAAAATACCCTGAACTGTTGGTTATAGCTGATACTTGTTTATGTGAATATACGTCGCATGGCCATTGTGGCGTCATTGAAAATGAAGATGTACATAATGATCATTCATTGCCACTACTTGCAAAAACAGCTGTATCTCAAGCGGAAGCAGGTGCAGATATTATTGCACCTTCAAACATGATGGACGGATTTGTTGTTGCTATAAGGGATTCGCTTGATCAAGCCGGATTCGAACATATTCCAATTATGTCCTATGCAGTAAAGTACGCATCTGCTTTTTATGGACCATTCAGAGATGCTGCGGACAGTACACCACAGTTTGGTGATCGCAAAACATATCAAATGGATCCTGCCAATCGTTTGGAAGCACTGCGCGAAGCAGAATCAGATATAGAGGAAGGTGCGGATTTTCTTATTGTAAAACCGGCACTGGCTTATTTGGATATTGTTCGAGACGTAAAAAACAATATAAACGTTCCTGTTGTCGCTTATAACGTAAGTGGGGAGTATGCCATGGTAAAAGCCGCTTCATTAAATGGATGGGTAAATGAAAGAGAACTTGTTCTCGAAAAACTGACTGCAATGAAACGTGCAGGAGCTGACATGATCATGACGTATTTTGCGAAAGATGCAGCAAAGTGGTTAAATGAATAAAAAATACAAAGAGGTGGTTTGTAATGAAAAACTTCGAGAATTCTTTAGATGCTTATAAAGAAGCGGTTGACTTCATGCCAGGAGGTGTGAATTCACCTGTTCGTGCCTTCAAATCCGTTGGCATGGACCCAATATTTATGGAATCGGGAAAAGGTTCAAAAATCGTTGATGTTGATGGGAACGAATATATTGATTATGTGTTAAGCTGGGGACCGCTGCTTTTAGGTCATGCTGACGACCGCGTCGTTTCCAAATTAAAAGAAGCAACGGAAAAAGGAACAAGCTTTGGTGCTCCAACAATTCTGGAAAATAAATTAGCACAACTTGTGATTGAACGTGTTCCATCGATGCAAATGCTTCGAATGGTAAACTCCGGGACAGAAGCAACGATGAGTTCCTTAAGGTTAGCCAGAGGATATACCGGCCGAAATAAAATATTGAAATTTGAAGGTAATTATCATGGGCATGGTGATTCACTACTAATTAAAGCAGGTTCAGGTGTTGCAACACTTGGATTGCCGGATAGTCCAGGGGTCCCTAAAGCTATTGCTGAGCAAACGATAACCGTACCTTATAATGACACGGAGAGCGTCCGATATGCGTTTGAAACATATGGTGAGGACATTGCTGCAGCCATTATAGAACCAGTTACCGGTAATATGGGTGTAGTTGTACCAGAAGCAAGTTTTTTGCAGGAACTTAGAAATATTACAGAAGAATACGGCTCGTTATTAATTTTTGATGAAGTAATGACTGGTTTTCGGGTCGGACTTAACTCCGCACAAGGTTATTTTGACATTACGCCTGATTTGACATGTTTAGGAAAAGTAATCGGTGGTGGACTTCCGGTTGGCGCATATGGCGGCAAACGTGAAATTATGGAACATATCGCACCTGTTGGAAATATATACCAAGCAGGAACATTATCCGGAAATCCATTAGCCATGACAGCTGGATACGAAACACTTCGAGCGGTGGAACAAGCTGATTATGATGAAATGAATGTAAAAGTCGATCAGCTAATAGAAGGTTATCGAGCAGCTGCTGACAAGCATAGTATACCATTGCAAATTAATCGAGCAGGCTCCATGGTAGGTGTTTTCTTTTCTAATGAACCTGTAACTAATTATGAAACAGCTCAAAAGGCAGACCTTGAGTTGTTTGCAAAATATTATCGTGGCATGATTGAAGAAGGGATTTTCTTGCCGCCATCTCAATTTGAAGGGCTATTTTTATCAACTGCCCATACGAAAGAAGACATTACCCAAACGATTCGTGCAGTGGAAAAGGTGTTTTCAACACTTAAATAGTCCGGCATGATCGAAAATCTATTTTATCATTGAATAAAACAAGCGTACCGAAATCCGGCACGCTTGTTTGTTTATGCACTTTTTCTTTGCAATGGTTCGATGTGCTTTTTATGGTATCGATTGCCTAAATAGCGAAGAATAAAGAACTGAGCCACAATACCTAGTATTAATAGCACAATGCTACTTCCGATAATTGTATATGATAAATACATGATACCAGTTAAAACAGCTGGTACTATTGCATATGGCATTTGGGTTTTTACATGGGCAATATGATCAGATCCAGCAAAGATCGATGCCATGACGGTTGTATCTGATATTGGAGAAACATGGTCACCGAAAATAGCTCCGGCAAATACTGCTCCAATCGCCATATGGATCAATGGCTCTCCTCCGATATTAAAAGAAAGTGGTACAGCAATCGGTGTTAAAATAGCCATCGTCCCCCATGAAGTACCAGTCGCAAACGAAATAAACATCGCAATCACAAATACTAAAAATGGTAATAGAGCTGGTGTCATCCAGCTTTCAGTCGTATTGACAACAAATTCAGCCGTTCCCAATACATCTGTAACTGTTCCGATTGACCAAGCCAATACGATAATGATTAATGCAGGTAACATTGTACCAATACCGCCAAGTAGGGTTTCTTCAATTTTCTTGAAGCCTGCACCTTGAATCAAAGCCAAAATAATGCCAATTGTCGACATGGCAAACGCGCCCCATGTTAAAGCTACTGCTACATCCGTATCAGCAAGCGCATCCATCAGTGATTTTCCTTCAGCTCCTCCGCCGGTATACCATAAACCCCACACACTAACAGAAATAAGGGTAACTAACGGAAGAATAAAGTTCCAAATATTCCCGCCTTCTTTTTTAAATGGTTCACCAAGGTCTTGCTCAACCGAAGAAAGCGGTGTAGCACCGTCTGCAATTAACTGACCCGTCGTTTCTGCTCGGTGCTCTGCCTTTGCCATTGGCCCAAAGTCTTTACCCATAATGATCATTGGTACAGCGAACAAGCAAAGAATTGCATAAAAGTTCCATGGAATCGATTGCAGAAAAGCGAAGTAAGGTTCAATCCCGACAATTGCTGCACTTGCCATTGCACCAGCGATCAGTGAAACCTGAAAACCGATCCAGTCCGAAACCGGGCCGATTGTCGCCATAGGTGCTGCTGTTGTATCAAGTACGTAAGCAAGCTTTTCCCTTGAAACTTTATTTTTTCCGGTAATATCCTTGGAAGCGTTCCCAACGATGACGGAGTTAACATAGTCGTTAAAAAAGATAAGGATACCTAGAATATATGGTAAAAACAATACCCGTCGTTTCGTTGTTAATTTCTTTTCTAGGACCCGAATTAAACCTTCTGAGCCGCCTGTCTTAAACATAAAGGCTGCCCCAATCCCTAATAAAGCTACCATGACTAGAAACCTTGCGTTCCAATCATCTACCATGACATCTTTCATCCACGTGAATGTCAGGGCAACTGCAGAAAAAGGATTTCCCCCCGCAGCGATGACTCCTCCAATCCAAATACTAATGAATAAAGAAATGAGTACCCGTCTTGTTACAATTGCAAGAACTACGGCAACAATTGGTGGTACAATTGAAAGAAACTCCATTTTTAAATCCCCCTTTTTTATATGTTTGTTTTATACAATGAAGTAAAAAACTTACAAGTGATTATATCAAACTACAAATAGAGAGTAAAGAAAAGTTAGAAATGATTGAATTTAAATTTAAACCTTTAGAAATTTTTAAGACTCTCTCCACTAAATGATAGTCTAAAATTCGTTTGAACAGAAAAAAGATTGAGGCCCGGCGGGGTCGGGTAACACAGACGTCGTAATCGAGGCTGCTGAAAAAGTTGGCTTTATTTAAAAAATAAAAAGGTGTAAGAAAAAAGGAGTAAATTTTCATGATTATGATCAGAAAATACTTCTTTTTTTCTATTTCACAGGTGTTTTATTCACCTATTTTTGATTTATTAACTTGGTGATCCTTTTCATATTAGCCACGAATACGGTGGCGGCTCCTTGAATTTTCATGCCAATCAGACCCGAGGAATTGGCTTTTACATACCCGTGTCTGTGTTTTAATTCGCTGTTTTTAGCTTCAATTTTATAACGCTCTTTCGCTAATCGTTTGAATGCTTCTGTTTCTTGGAATGCCTCCTGAGCAATATGTTCAGTCGATTTAATTGTTACCGAATAGGTTTTTGTTTTTGCTCCATTTTTGTAACAACCATCACGCAGTGGACATACCTTACACTTTTCTACATCAAAATAATATTTTAACTGCGTATTTTTTGATGAATCATCTTTTCTTTTTTTGACTGATTTTTTTACCGCTAAATGCCCTGCTGGGCATACATACATATTTGCGTCTTTATTAAATTCGAATTCCTTTCCTCTTTCACGCTTTCCATTCGTAATAACAGGGTGTAAGCGGGAAATAAATTGTTTTTCTCTTTTTTTCATATATTTTAGATTATCTTTACCCGAATAGGCAGTATCTCCAATCACCGTATCCACTGTCATGCCATTTTTCTCGCTAGTCTCCACTAATTCCTTTAGATATTTTGTATCACTTTTTTCACCTGAAGTAACTACCGCTGCCGTAATGATACGTTCATCGGACATTGCGATATGCGTTTTATAACCTAAAAATGAATAATCAGTCGCTTTATAGCCTTTTCGAGCATCGGGATCTCCACCGTAATTCGCTTCTTCTTGAATATCATCTATGATTTCCTTTACCATATTGATTTTTTCTTTAACGACCGGCAATTGTTTTAATGGTTCCTCTTTTTCTATGACATCGATTACGGTATTCGTATACGCCAGTTCCTCTTCCAGCGAATTAGTAGTTGGCTTGGCTGGGAACTTTCCTTTAATGGATGCCTGGTGTTTATAGACCGTCTTACGCAATAATTTAGATTTTTCTTGGACATATTCTTTAGCCATTTTCGCATGGAAACGGGATGTCGTATGCGTGGCGTCTACAATAATCGTATTACTCGCCAACACCTCATGTTGCAGGGCTAACTCAACCGTCTTATCCACAAGCAGATCCATTAAGTTTTTATCCTTCAAACGTAGTCTGCGGAATTTGGTTAGAGAGCTTGAGTGGATGACAGAAGCTTCCGGAACGAGATCCAAAAAATATTTAAAAGACAAGTCATACCTAGCGCGCTCTACTAAGTCTGCATCCGACAAATCATAGATTTGTTTCAGAAGAAGATACTTAAACATTCGAACAGGCGGCTCGGCATTTCTTCCATTATCTAAACAGTATTTGTCTTTTAGCTCCTCTTCAATAAAGCTGAAATCCACTAACTCTTTCATTTGACGAAGGAAGTTATCTTTCGGAATCAACATATCGTAAAGTTCGTCGTGTGCGCTTAATGGTAATGACGGTTGTCGTTCTAACATTGGAAATCCCCACTTTTAAATATAATAAGTCTATTATAAACTA